>DPVY01000229.1 GCA_003527965.1 Fidelibacterota bacterium | reverse complement strand
GCCTTTTTACGAGATTGTCAACCTTAATTTATCGAAAGTTGAAGGTGAAATATCGTGGAAGAAAAAACTGTTTTTCAGAGAGGAATACAAAGAGGATTTGCACGTTACTATCTCTGAAATAGCAAAAGGTATAAAACATAATGAGCGATTTGTAATTGTTACAGACTATACAACTATTTTAGCTATAGACACAAAAACAAATGACAAACTGGATATTGATTTAAAAGATTTGCCAAAACATTTTGACTTCTTTTTGCCTTGGGCAGGTATGGAAAAAAACCAGCATATTGATGAAAATCCTGCTGATGTGAGAGCAGCTGAAAAAATGGCAAAACTTTTTGATACTATTAAAAAAGATAATCCAGATGATTCACCTGAATTTATACATGGATTAAATGTTTTCTTATCTCGTTTACTATTCTGTTTTTTTGCAGAGGACACGCATATTTTTCAGGATAGCCAGTTTACAAATTACATTGATTCGCACACGCAAACAGATGGAAGCGACTTAAATACTTATTTGGATACGCTGTTTACGGTTCTTAATACTCCTGAAAAAGAACGTAAAAATCTTCCTGAATATCTAAACACATTTCCTTATGTAAATGGTGGCTTGTTTATAAACAAATTGCAAGCACCAAAATTCTCTCGTAGCTCACGAGCTGCCATTTTAAATAGTGGCGACCAGGATTGGTCTGCTATTAACCCTGATATATTTGGCTCTATGTTTCAGGCAGTTATTTCTGTTGACCAACGGGGAAGTTTAGGACAGCATTATACTTCTGTACCAAATATTATGAAAGTGATTGAGCCACTTTTTTTAAATGAACTGTACGAAGAATTCGAAAATGCTAACGGAAACCAAAAGAAACTAAACACATTACTAAACCGAATACATAAGCTAAAAATATTTGACCCTGCCTGTGGCTCTGGTAACTTTTTGATTATTGCCTACAAAGAACTACGTATTTTAGAAATGAAGATTTTTAAGGAGTTGGAAAAATCAAGTTATGGACAAATCTCTGCCCCTTTTTCGAATGTACATCTTTCGCAGTTTTACGGAATAGAAATAGATGATTTTGCAGGCGAAATTGCCAAACTGGCTCTTTGGCTTGCCGAACACCAAATGAATGTAGAATTCTTTAAGGAATTTGGAAGAACCAACCCAACATTACCACTAAAAGAAGCCGGTAAAATTGTACAAGGAAATGCTACCCGCTTGGACTGGGAAGTGGTTTGCCCAAAAAAAGAAGGTGATGAGATTTATGTTTTGGGGAATCCACCTTATTTGGGGGCACGAATGCAGAATAGCGAGCAAAAATCAGATATGAAATTTGTTTTTAATAATTTGAAAGGACTCAATAATTTGGATTATATTTCTTGCTGGTTTAAAAAAGGTTCTGATTTCATTATTAATTCTAACTCTAAATATGCTTTTGTGACTACCAATTCAATTTCGCAAGGCGAACAAGTGTCTTTATTATGGCCAAATTTATTAGTTAATAATTTGCAAATATGTTTTGCACATCAATCGTTCAAGTGGACTAACAATGCCAAAGGTAATGCAGGTGTCACAGTTGCAATAATTGGGATTGGGAATAATTCGCCAAATGATAGAATAATTTTTAATGATGGTCTTGCATATTCTGTAAGAAATATAAATCCATATTTAGTTTCTGGTAGTAATTCTTTCATCAAAAAAAGAAATGCTCCTCTTTCACTTTTACCGGAAATGTGTTTTGGAAGCATGGCAAATGACGGAGGTAATTTGCTTTTATCACAAGCAGAAAAAGATAGTATTGTTAATTCAAATCCAAAAGCAGAAAAGTTTATTAAGAAACTTATTGGCTCATTAGAATTGATAAGAGGAATTAATAAATACTGTATTTGGATTGAAGATAAAGAGTTAAAAAATGCAATTCAAATTGATGAAATAAAACAGAGGATTAATTCAACTAAAAAAGTAAGATTAAATAGTAAAAGAGAGGCAACACAAAAATTGGCAGATGAACCATACAAATTCGGTGAAATTCGTTATCAAAAAACAAATTCTATTATTGTACCAAGAGTTTCATCAGAAAGAAGAAATTATATTCCGTTAGATTTTCTTGAAAAGGACACCGTAATCTCTGATTCTGCTTTAGCCATATATAATGCAAAAGCACATCATTTAGGTATCATCACTTCCAGAATGCACATGACATGGATGCGAACAGTTGCAGGAAGATTAGAAGAACGTTATCGATATTCATCAACATTGGTTTACAACACCTTCCCATTCCCGCCAATCTCCACCCAACGCAAAAATGAAATTACCCAAGCGGTATTTCGCATTTTAGAAGAACGTGAAAAACATCCTGAAAAGACCTTGGCACAACTTTACGACCCCGATAAAATGCCTGATGGTTTGCGTGAAGCTCACCGCCAAAATGATGAGATCATTGAAAAATGTTATCGAAGCACGCCTTTTAAAAGTGATGAAGAACGGTTAGAATATTTGTTTAAATTATATGAGCAAATGATAGCAGAAGAAAAAAAACAAGGCACTTTGTTTACCAAAGAAAAGAAAACCAAAAAGAAGAGATAATAATATGCCAGATATAGTAAACGTACATTACAAGCAAACAGGCCAAAGCAAAAGCACCAATCCTTATGGAATGCGTGAAATGCAGGAGCGGGCTTTTGAAAGTCGAGATGCTCAATATTTATTAATAAAGTCGCCACCGGCTTCGGGTAAATCTCGTGCTTTAATGTTTATCGGCTTAGATAAATTAGTTAATCAAGGCATTAAAAAAGTAATTGTTGCTGTTCCTGAGCGTGCTATTGGCAGTTCTTTTGCTAAAACCAACTTAAAAGATTTTGGTTTTTTTGCCAACTGGGACCCAAACGATAAATACAACCTTTGTACACCAGGGAGTGACGGAAGTAAAAGTAAAGTAAAAGCATTCCATAATTTTATGGATAGCGAAGAGCAACTTTTAATTTGTACACACGCTACATTGCGTTTTGCTTGCGAAGAATTAGACGAAAAAAAGTTTAATAATACACTCTTGGCAATTGACGAATTTCATCACGTTTCGGCAGATGCAGAAAATCGTTTGGGCGATTTACTTAGGGATATTATGCAAAATTCAAAAGCTCATATTGTAGCCATGACAGGTTCTTTTTTTAGAGGAGACAGTGTACCAATTTTGCTTCCCGAAGATGAAGAAAAATTTACCAAAGTAACTTACAATTATTATGAGCAATTAAATGGATATGAACATTTAAAATCATTGGGAATTGGTTATCATTTCTATCAAGGAAAATATACCAATGCAATAATGGAGATTTTAGATACCAACAAGAAAACCATTTTGCATATTCCAAATGTAAATTCAGGAGAATCGACCAAAGAAAAAGAAAACGAAGTTGATTTTATTATTACTTCAATAGGTGAAATAGATTTTCAAGATTCAGATACAGGGGTTATTTATGTAAAAAGGCATTCAGATGGTAAAACGCTTAAGGTTGCAGATTTGGTTGAAGATAATCAAAAAGAGCGAGATAAAATTGTAAACTACCTCAGAAAAATGGATTCATTAGATGATATGGATTTAATTATTGCTTTGGGAATGGCGAAAGAAGGCTTCGACTGGCCTTATTGTGAACATGCTTTAACGGTAGGTTACAGAGGTTCGTTAACAGAAATTATTCAAATTATTGGCAGAGCCACAAGAGATAGCGATAATAAAACACATGCTCAGTTTACCAACTTAATTGCCCAACCAGATGCAGCTGATGATTTGGTAAAATTATCGGTAAACAATATGCTTAAAGCAATTACTGCTTCCTTGCTAATGGAACAGGTATTAGCACCTAATTGGAAGTTTAAAACCAAAGTAAATGATGATGATAAAGCTAAACCAGGTGAAATAAAAATAAGAGGATTAAAGGAGCCAAGTTCAAAAAGAGTAAAAGACATATTGGAATCTGATTTAAACGACTTAAAAGCTGTCATTCTTCAAGACGATAAAATGCTAAAAGCAATGCCCGGCAATGTTGACCCTGAAGTAATAAACAAAGTTCTGATTCCTAAAATTATCAAAATCAAATATCCCGATTTATCAGACGAAGAAGTAGAAGAAGTACGTCAGCATGTAGTAGTTGATTCAGTTATTAAAAACGGAGAAATCAAAGAGGCTGGCGACAAACGCTTTATTAGAATGGCAGGTTCATTTGTAGATATTGACGATATTCATATTGATTTAATTGACAGAATAAATCCATTTCAAAAAGCCTTTGAAATTTTATCAAAATCCGTAACAACAAAAGTCCTTAAAGTAATACAAGACCACATTGAAGCCACACGAATAAAAATGGACTTCGAAGAAGCAAAAATACTTTGGCCAAAAATACAGGAGTTTATGAAAATGTACAACAAAGAGCCAAATTTCAAATCAAATGACCCTTTAGAAAAACGAATGGCAGAATGTATCATTTATCTAAAAGAAGAAAAAAGAAAAAGAGCAGAGGCAAATGGATAAGGATAAAATATTAGATGAAATTTTCAGTAATGATCCTTTAGGTTTACTTAATTTTAAGCCTAAAATTTCTAATGCTCGAACAGCAGATGAACGTTTACTATCTTCTTTTCAGGAAATAAATGATTTCGTAAATAATAACGGAAAAGAACCAGCCCCAAATCCAAGTAATATCTCTGAATTTCAATTGTACTCTCGTCTTAAAAATTTAAGAGATGATGAAACAAAAATTGGTCAATTAAAAGAACATGATATTCATAATTTATTGCCAACAATTGTGACAGACCAAATAAATGAGCCACAGGCGAAATATGGAAAGCCAAAAGATATAAATTCCCTCGATGATATTTTAGGAGACGATTCATTTGATATTTTAGGCGGTGATTCAGAAGGTTTATTCGATTTTAAACATACACCAAAAGATTACGAAAGGGCAAATGCTGATTTTGTTGCACGTAGGAAACCTTGCAAAGATTTTGACAAATACAAAGCAATATTCAAAGAGATTCAAAAAGACTTAGCAAACGGAAAACGAAAACTAATCGAGTTTAAAGAAGATAATCTGAGAGAAGGTGATTTTTATGTTCACAATGGCGTATTAATGCTACTTGTAAAAGTGAATATTTCACAGGAAGAACAAAGCTTTACAAGCGGTAAACGAGTAAGAAAAGACGGTAGAACGAAATGTATTTTTGAAAATGGAACAGAATCGAATATGCTTTATCGTTCTTTGGCTAAAATCCTTTATGTAAACGGTCGAGTTGTTACACAAAACATAGATAAAGTAAACGAAGATTTTATTGAGAAGTTTAGCAATATTACCAACGAAGATGAAGAAGTTGGATACATTTATGTTTTGAAATCTAAAAGTACGGATGTACGAATAGCATCAATACAGAATCTTTACAAAATAGGTTACTCAAAAACAGCGGTTGAAGAAAGAATAAAAAATGCAGAAAAGGAACCGACCTATTTAATGGCTCCAGTCAGAATTCAAGGAGCATGGAAATGTTTTAATATGAATCCGCAGAAATTAGAACAACTGCTTCATAATTTCTTTGGAAACTCCTGTTTAGAATTAGACGTATTTGATGATAAAGGGAAAAGACATACTCCAAGAGAATGGTTTATTGCACCGATAGAAGTTATCGAACAAGCCATAGAATTAATAATAAACGGAAAGATTATAAACTATAAATTCGATTCAGAAAATATGACAATAATTGGGAAATAGCCACCGCAAAAGCCATATACATTTGCAATTCGCACAGGCTGATTTCATTATAGAAAATCGACAATAATTAATATCAATTTAATAAAATTCCGATCCGGCTTAATTCATGAGCAAATTCAGCAGCTCTTCCGCCGCCGCTTTCGGTCCCTCTGCCTCAAAACCACCGACGCCCAACCGGGTTCTTAACTGTCCGACGAATATCCCATTTTCGAAAAATCTATCAAAAAATCTTCGGGCGATCTCATCGTGTTGCTTTTTACGCTGAACGGGTCCGAATATATTGGCGAAATAGTTATGAACAAGCCCTGTTGTGGTAGTTGTACCTTTGCTCATTACCGTTCCTTCTCGAAATACTCTGTAAGCATCTGCGGGAGATTCAAACCGTTCGATGACCGGATGCTCCGAATCAACATTCTCATAATTATTTGCATAAAAGGCATAATCAACCGGCACGCCCCTGACAGTGTTTTCATGAGTTGTGACCGGCAGAACTATCCTGGCGTTGGTTTGTCCGGCGCTCATGATAATCGCACGGTCCAGCTGTCCAAAGGCATAGCCGGGGTGCAGATCGTCGAGACGCAGAAAAGCGCCGATTTCAGTCCCGTAGGCGACGATATTATCCTGATCGTTGATATTTATGGAACCCATATCATCGGCGATAACAGTTAGTTCCTTAATCTGCTCGTTACCCAGTTTTCGCAATGCTTCCAGGGTTTCCGATTTTCCGGCGCCGGAATCGCCAACCAACAAGACATTCGCCTGATGATTATTCTTCAATAAAACCTGTACCAAAGCACCATGAAATGGTAAATTGCCTTTTTTCATAACCTGGAGATTATGGAGCGTCAGGATCATTTTTTTCGTATAACCGAAGTATCCGAATTCATCACCCCTTGGGATGGCGCCGACAAACATGTCGTTTGCCCTGTCTTCATAAAAAACCGTCGGGAATTCCCCAAACCGCTGAAGTTGAGTGCCGTCAACACCATAGAGAAAAACACCGTCCGGCGGATTATTCAGATCATCGTCGGCAGCCAATTCAAAAAGATTACTGAGAGCAAATCCCAACTCATAAAAAGATTCGTGAAAATAGACAAAAATAATCAACGAACCGACTTTTGCCGGGAAGCAGAGCCATTCCCGCTGATCTATTTTCACATAAGACATGGGATTTTGATCGACTTCAACGAAAGCGCCTTTGCGTTTGTTCATCGGCGGTTTCAGGATCAGCGGCGGATAGAGAAGCACCTGCCGAATGACCGATATTTCGTTCAGGAATTTATATTCCTTTTGAAAAATGGATTTCCCCGGTGGCACGGCAATTATCGCTACTTCCGCACCGGCATGGACCTGGCGATATACCCGGGGATGCTTAGACGTGATATTCTCCTGAATGTCACGGTAAGCCTGCAGAACCAGGTGCATCAGACGCTCGACGGTTGCATTAAAAGTCCGGTAGGGACGTTTATCCAGGCTGTCACCGGCGGAATCACAGATAATGAAACGATCAAAACTGCGCCAGTAATTATACAACTGCTCCACGAACTCGTTTAACAAAGCCTGATCCCGAAAAAACCGCTCCGAACCCTTTACAACACCCGGAACCAGCGCCGACTCCAGTTTTGCGAGGTAATATAGCGTCTGGTACAGCAGATCTCTGTCTGCTGCGGTGATATCTTCCTTGCCGAAAATGCCCAGCAGCGGAGACTGCTTTTTAATCAGCCGGTCTAAAAATCGTCTCAGCAGATTTTTGAAGAGATCGCTCTCAAAAAGCTCTTTTATGCTTTCCGCCACCCGGCCCTTTACGCCAATAATTATTTTGTTTTCAATTATTTTGGAGGGAAATTTACTCATAATAATACTCTATTTAATTCAAATTAATTACTATGTAATTTAGAATCGTGAAGTTGTATTTCAATCTTTTTTTTGATGTATTACTTTCTATTGTAATCATTAGTTTGTGACTGTTCAGAAATATCGTTTTTTTAAAAACATCCAACGTATAGGTTGAATTCCCAAATACTTTTATAGAATCTGTGCCGCTTTTAGAGTCATAATGATTTTGCAAATTGCCATGGATTATTTTTCAAGACCTATAAAACTACAAAAATCTGTGTTTATCTGTGGTAAAAAAAGATTCTATAATTTTACCCACACCTCCTGAGCTGGTCTTGAAACGCCTGGGGGAAATTCCCGTGGGAAACAGATTTGTGGGTGAACCCTATATGATGATTTTGATGAATTTAGGCAATAGAGAGTATTCACAGGGCGGGTAGCCGATAATTTCACCATCGGTTTCGACCACAACAGAAATATTTTCCCCGGATAATGTTACCCGATATCCCAGATGATATTCTGCATTGGCTTTTTTAAAAACCGAACCGGAATAAAGTGACGGAATATAGCTCAGTGTCTTTAATCGACCCATTTTATTTATCAGGGCGACATGCAGTTTGCCATCGTCATATCCCGATTCCACGCCGTAATTCATGCCGCCGCCAAAATAAGAGCATTTGAACACCGTCAAATTTTTCAGAGAGCGGCTGAGATGTTCGGTCTGGTCAATGGTAATATCGGCGGAAAAATTATCAAACTGGAAAATATTTATTAACCCTGCATAAATGGCAGCGACGTCAATATTCAGTCTTTTTAGAAAGGACATGAACGGTTTTTTTTGATTGAAATAGTCAATCGACTGACTGATCACGCCGATACTGGAATTTACCAGAAAATAGCGCACAATGGGATTTCCCCAATCATCGCAACAGGCGACTCTACAAACATCAACCAAATAAGATCGCTCCGATTCGATCCGGTCAATCAGATCCAGTTTTTCCGGAAACATTTTTTCCACATCGCAGCTGCTGCCGGCACTCAGAAATGCAAGTTCAATATCGGGATCAAGAAGGACATCATTTTCAATTACTCCATTTAAGGCCTCATTCAGGGTTCCGTCACCGCCAAACACATAAATCCGTTTGACGCCTTCTGCCACAGCCTGCCGCGCCAATTCGACGGCATGCCCCCGGTGTTCGGTAAGCCGGCAATTGATACGATAATTTCTACCGGTCAGCTGTTCCGAAAATGTATCCCAGCGTTTGCGGGCTTTCCCGCCGCCTGCCAGTATATTAGTGATAAAAAATAATTCATTCGGGGTTATTTGTTTTAATGTAATGACAGGTCCTCCCAGATAAGTGATTGCTGTAAATGATTCACCATCAGCTCCCGATCAGGGTCGTTGTGTCTGAACGCGCAATACAGATTGACTGGAATTGATATGCCGCAAAATTTTGAGATTATCTGTTCGTGAGGGGTGCCCGATAAAAACCCGAATCGTACAAACCGGTATTCTCTTGTCTGATGCCTTATTATCCATTTTATTAAATATCTTGCCATATCGGGATACTTTTCATCGAAAACCAGGTGGCGCATGCAGATTTCCGATAACGACCGACCTGCCGGTGGCAGCAGCCCGAATGGTCTCAGGACATTATACAAGAGTGAATACTTACCGGCATAGCGGTTTACAACTGTGTTCTTAAACCGCGACTGATCCCACAAGGCAACTACGGCAAAAATCTTTTTACCGTCTGTGACTAACCATGTATTTTCCAGCTTATAGTCCGGCTCTTTGTAAAGCGAAAGTAAATATTCATCATTCCACTGCGGCGCTAACTCATAATTTTCATAAAACCGCCGGAATAGTTCACTCAAGCGGGGAATATCAGACCGGGTGGCTTGACGGCAAGTATAATCGTGGGAAGACCGCTGAAATCGGAAAGGAAACAGATATTTAATCCTATACCCGGCAATCCGGTCAAAGGACGGAATTCCGGCGCGTCCCGACAGCAACGCATTCATCGCCCGATTTTCTCCCATAACCAGAATAACGCCAAATTTTATCGGAGTGTTGGATAAATACTCAGCAACGTGTTTCATCAGCCGAAACGCCACAAATGAATTACCACAGCTATGATCGATTTTAATGCCGCCGATATAGCCGATCCGGATCTTTTCACCTTTAAAATAAACATCCCGGAAAGATATACCGACAGCCCCGATTAACTTCCCTTCTTTTTCAGCAATGAATACCGTCGGGTCATTCCCCTGTAAACCGGCGAGAGTGAAATAGTCCGGCGAGCGAGCGATATTGACCACCAGTTTCGCAGCCATGGGAGCCTGCCTGGATAATTCAAGAAGTGCCCGATTATCCGCCTGTGTCGCTTTACGGATGATCACTCTTAATTTTCGGCTGGTTTTTCCTCTTGCTTTTTCTGTGGGGTTGTCGCGATCTGATACTGGATATAGACAACCAGCAGATATGCAAAAATACGCATTATAAGCAAGACCTTGGATAGCGAATCATGCAAACCTAACAGATTGGCCAAATGCGAAAGCCCGAAAAGTCCAAAAGCGATCCCCAACAAAAGCGGCATTTTCCCTTTACCGAGCTTAAATGCCCGGATACCAAGGATAAGAATGAGAACGCACAGCAACAGATTCACCGCAAAACTTAAATCAAATGTTAGTGACATAATTTAGCCCTCCTTAAAAATGATTTTTACATAATTAATTTTAGAGCAACAAACGATAAAATGCAAGTACGGAATCTTCATTTAAATTTGAATTACATTTCGGTTATTAATCGTTAAAAGGGCATGTTATCAACAAATGCTTCCATGAACTGCTCATCACCGGCAAGTGGTACATGAGCGCACTTTTCAATAATGAATCGATAATCTGAAGAACCGTATAACGCCATTTTAGCACCTCGCAGCGCAGTATTTCCTGTTTGTATTATCCTTTGATGATCAAAATCAAGCAATCCGATTTTCACAGCGTTCCCGACATTGATATAGTTGCCAAAAGCACCGGCGATAAAAACCTTCCCGATATCCTTTTTTAATATTCCCAGACGCCGGATTAAAATATCAAATCCGGCGGCGATCGCTCCTTTGGCTAATTGCAATTCCCGAATATCCTGTTGGGTAATTTTAATCATATCGCCGATTTTAATTACCGGATCCGGATGTGTAATCTTCCCGGTTTTATCGATTAATCCCAAATCGAGGCTGCATGCAACGGCGTCAACCAGACCGCTGCCACAGATTCCTTGCGGGCTGCCGCCACCAATAACATGATTGATCATTTGCCTGTTTTCCAGCTTTATTCTGGATATGGCTCCCGTCGCGGCACGCATCCCCATGGAAATTTTAGCGCCTTCAAAAGCCGGACCGGCGGCGGTCGAGGCACAAAGGATCCTGTCCCGGTTACCTACTACCACTTCGCCATTTGTCCCGAGGTCAACCAGCGCCGTCATTTCAGCGTTCTCATGGAGTCCGGTAGCAACAATTCCGGCAAGCACATCGCTTCCGACAAATCCGCCCAAACAGGGTAAAAATAGCACCGTCGGTTTGCCGGGAAGTTGCCAGTCAATCTCCTCGGATGCCCGGCTAAATTCGCCATCATTCTCCGGCTCAAACGGCACTGCTGACAACGGGGTAATATCTACTCCGCAAAAAAGATGGTGCATTGCCGTATTGCCAACAATTACAATTTTATCAATCTGCAGATTAGCCGGAGCCATATCTGCTATCAATTCCTGGATCATGGATAACAATTGAACCCGGATCAAGCGCTGAAGACGCTGTGCTCCTTTATCCGCCAAGGCATATTGGATCCGGCTCATAATATCGGCGCCATACTGCGCCTGTGGATTCAGCGCTGTCCTGACTCCCACTACGTTCCCGCTGCGTAAATCGACCATCTGAGCCGCCAGTGTCGTGGTTCCCAGATCAACCGCCACACCGTAGCCTGCCCTGCCGGAACTTTTTAAGATGTAATCATCTGACAGGATACTCATTTCCCACTGGGCTAATTCAAGCGTAAGCGACTCTTTAACAAAGCACTGACAGGCTAAACGCCAACCCTTAGATAGCTCTTCCTGAGAAAAACATCTCCTTTGAATGTCATTAATCGGCAAATCGCCATCAATAATGCGAACCTTGCACTTTCCGCAGGTACCGTCGCCGCCGCAGGGAAATTCAATGCCATAATCGAACAGCACATCCTGCAGGGCGGTATTATGTTCGACCCGAATAGTTTTACCGAGAGGTTCAAGTTTGATATCAATCATAGTTGTAAGAAATCCTGCTTTACAAAGTTACCTGATTTTTTATTAAAATCAATACAATGGGTTTTTCATTGAAGAAAATACTGTTAAATTAGCCGCGACTATAAAAAACGGGGTCAATGATGCAAGGATATGTACAGGTTTACACAGGCGACGGCAAAGGCAAAACAACTGCGGCATTCGGACTCGCTCTGCGGGCAATCGGCGCCGGGCTGAAAGTCTTTATCGGTCAGTTTGCCAAAGGGCAGCTCTATAGCGAGATAAAAGCAATTCGGCAATATCTCCCGGGGATCGAGATCAAACAATACGGGCGCAAATGTTTTATATATTCCCGACCGGAGCCCGCAGATATCCGTCTGGCTCAGGAGGGATTGGCGGAAGTCAGAAAGTTTATAAATTCGGGGAAATACGACATCGTCATCCTCGATGAAGCCAATATCGCCGTGTATTTTAAGCTGTTTCCCATTGAAGAATTACTGGAAATAGTTCATTCCAAACCAAAAAATGTCGAATTGATCATCACTGGTCGCAATGCCCACCCCGACCTGATCAAAGCCGCCGATCTGGTAACTGAAATGCTGGAGATTAAACATTACTATAACCAGGGCGTATCTGCGCGCAAAGGAATCGAATCATGATAACATCAAAAATCCAACCAACGGTCGCTTTCCAGGGAGCTCATTACGCCTTCAGTGAAATCGCCGCCAAGAAATACTTCAATCGGGAAATTGAGACCCTGCCCTGCCGGCAGTTCAAGGACGTTTTTACGGCAGTTGAAAATGGTAAAAGCGATTTCGGAATTGTTCCAGTCGAAAATTCTCTTACCGGCAGTATCTATCAAAACCTGGATCTGCTTCTGGAGTCAACGGTTGCCATCGCCGGTGAAACATCGATCCGCATTGAGCAACATCTTATTACCTGTCCCGGCGTACATCTGCAAGATATTCGGGTCGTCTATTCCCATCCCCAGGCACTGCAGCAATGCCACGAATTTCTGAGTTCACTGGAAAATGTCGAAACCATCGCCAGCTATGATACCGCCGGCAGCGTGAAAGATATTCGTGACAAACAGCTGCTGCAAGCCGCCGCAATTGCGAGCCGGCAAGCCGCCAATGATTACGGCATGAAAATCATCAGGGAAGAGATCGAGGATATTCCGGAAAATTATACTCGTTTTTATATAATTTCCAAAAATGTTCAAACGCCTATTAATGCCGATAAAACATCCATAATCTTTTCCATAAAGAACATCCCCGGCGCCCTGTTCAAAAGTCTGAGCGTGTTTGCACTCCGGGATATTGATCTTCTGAAAATTGAATCCCGACCCCTGCGGGGAAAACCTTGGGAGTATTTTTTCTATCTGGATTTCGCGGGAAATATGGAAGAAGAACGCTGCCGCAATGCCATCCGACATCTCGAAGAAATCACAGCTTTCCTGAAGGTCCTCGGCTCCTATAAATCAGCCGCCAAGCGCTAAGAGTGGTACTGTTGCGTAATGCCTGGCAGAGGATTAATATCCCGGCTAAATATATTTCCCCTGATATATTCGCTTAAATTATTACGAATACTATTCCCAAAAATATATCCGGTTACATTCTATCCGGGGCGCTAATACCCAGTAATCTTAAGCCGTTGGCAAGCACTATTTTAACGGCTGTAACAAGCGCTAACCGTGTTCTCGACAATAAAATATCATCTGTTATGACCCGGTGAACAGTATAAAATTTATGAAAAGCCGTTGCCAGTTTTTGGAGATAAGTCGTCAATATCTGGGGCTCAAGAGCTTGCCCGCAGAGAATGCCGACTTCTTTGAATTCACTTAGTGCATTCAGCAGCATTATCGTTTCGTCTTCCCTTAATAGTGATAAATCAACATCCCCGTCTAAAGTCAAGCCTTTAACTTTGGCGTTCCTCAAGATACTGGCGATCCGGGCATGGGCATATTGCAGATAATATACCGGGTTTTCGTCACTCTCGGTTTTAGCGAGATTGAGATCGAAATTCAGATGGCTTTTCATGCCCCGCATGATGTAAAAGTAGCGGACAACATCCTTACCCACCTCGTCTATTAATTCGCTCAATGTCACATAATTCGCCTTGCGCGTGGACATCTTAACCTTCTCACCGCCCCGAGTCAATGTCACAAATTGATGAATCAATATCCTGATATTATCCGTGCTATAGCCCAGAGCATGCAATCCCGCCAATACATCGGGGACAGTCGCATGATGATCCGCCCCGAAAATATCAACAATCAGGTCATAGCCCCGTTTAAATTTGGTTTCGTGATAGGCAATATCCGGCAAACGATAAGTCGCTTCATCTACAACGCTTTTCCAGAGCACCCGGTCTTCCGAGGCGCCGTACTCACCCGCTTTAAACCAGATAGCACCGTCTTTTTCGTAAGTTGCGTTTTTAGCTTTAAAACGCTTGAGAACATCTTCAATCAGACCGTCATCGTACAGGCTTTTTTCGTTATAAAAGTTGTCGAAAACAATGTCGAGATCGCCAAGCGTTTTTTTAATATCCTCAAAAACCGCCATTTCAGCCGATTTTTTAAAAATATTATTCTCCGGATCGTCTTTTAATTGATCGCCATATTTCTCTTGAATACCCCGGGCAACATCAATAATATATTCGCCCTGGTAATGATCGTCCGGAAAAACATCATCAAAACCCAGCAGCTGGCGATAACGGATATAGGTTGAATAACCGAGAATCCGCATTTGGCGCCCGGCATCATTATAGTAATATTCCCGGTCTACATCATAGCCGTTCCATTCCAGAATACGGGCGACGGTATCACCAAGTACGGCCTGTCTGCCATGCCCAACTGTCAGAGGACCGGTGGGATTGGCACTGACGAACTCAACCTGCGCTTTGGCGCCCTTGCCAATATTCGAACGGCCGAAATTTCTATCATCTTTCAACACCTCAGTAACAATTTTTTGAAATGCCGAAGGCGCTATGAAAAAATTAATAAAGCCCGGCGCTATGGCTTCTACCTTATCAATTACTTCGACATTTTTATCGATTGCCCGAACCAGATCCTCGGCAATTTTCAGCGGCGGCTGGCGCAGTATTTTTGCCAACAGCATGGCTATATTGGACGTAAAATGTCCGTATTCCGGCCGGCGTGATCGCTCGATAAATATTTCATCCTCAAATTGAATATTCAGGGCTACCAGAGCATTCTTCAATATTATTTTTAATATTTCAACCATTATTCTCTCTCTTTAAACTCGCCGTAATTTACACGGATAACGGCATTCCCGCAATGAAAGAAGAATACCGTTCACATTAACTGTATTTCTTTATATTGATGTTTGGCAGGCGATCTAAAAAAAACTACTCTTTCGCTTCGGCTGTGTTTTCATCCGGTATATCTATTCGTTCCATCGGAGCATCCGCCCAAAGTCGTTCAATATTATAGTATTCCCGTGTATCTTTCTGAAAAATATGCACAACAAAATCGACATAATCCATCAACACCCATTGAAGATTAGTGGCGCCTTCAATGTGCCAGGGTTTGATTTCATGTTTCAGCGCTCTGCGGATTTCATCGGCAATAGCTTTGACGTGAGCATCTACTTCGCCGGTGCAAATCACAAAGTAATCAGTCACGGAAGTCAGATCTTTTAAGGTCAAAATCACAACATCTGTGGCTTTTTTATTATGGGCGGCTTCAGCCGCTTTTTTCACGAGATTGTATATGTCTGTTTGGTGTTTCGTCAATTGTTTATCTGTCATTTTAATTAATAAATTTCACGGATCTCTAATACTCTGCTGTAAACAGGCAAGCTGCTATAATCCTTTCCAATAATTAATGTTAAATCAACGTGCAAAGACAGATCGATGCTCTTCGTCACACGCTGAGGATGAAGTTGGAGAACCTCATTAACTTCTTTAACCTTATCGGGCGCTTCAACCCGTTCAATTAATTGGGTGTAATCATAAGTCATCCGGTCGGCATTGCCGGTGTAAATAACATCGAAGCCCTCTGAACGCAGCAAATTAGTAAATTTCTGGGCAATACCCCGTGTTCCACAGCCGTTCAATACCTCAACCACAATTCGCTGATATGGAATATCGCCGGGAATGACTTCATTAACCTGGCTTAACACGACTTTATCGGGATTTTGAACAAGTCGCTTTCCCATGGAGAAGATGAAGCCGACAATGACAATCGATAGAGAAAAAATCGCCAGATTCAGAAGCCATTTTTGAATATCCGGATTATATACTTTGGCTTTTTTTTGTTTTTTGTATTTTGAACGTTTTACAATAGTTTTTGCCACATGCCCGCCAATTAATAGGGAAAAGAAGAGTAACCATAGGGATAAAAGCCGCTTCGGTAATAATAGGGCGACTTGTCAAATCGTATTTTGAACATTACATTCTCTTTAGGACGATATGTCAGATCGGCTCCGTACGTCAGATTATCCATTAAATTTGTTTGATCTGTCATCATACCCATATTCAAAGGATCGTGAACAAATCCAAGACGAGTAGTGACCAGGAGTTTATCGGAAAAAATATATGACATGGAATTTTGATAAACTCCCATCGAAGCCGAGTTTCCGCCCCAGCTGGAAAAGGACAACGAATAGGATTGATTCATAAAAAACCGGTTTGGATCAATGAAATTTATTCCCAAATTGGTAGAATTGATTCCGGGAATCCGGATCGCATCTTCCATTGCAATAGGCTTTGGCAGCTGACTTTTTAATTGCGCCGGCAGACTTACCGACAAGCAGCCCAAACTGAATATAACGAAAAGCCGCATTAATTTTTTCATCATTTAATCACCTTTGCCTTGCTCTTTAAAATCACTACTCATTTTAACGGATTTGAGCGAGTTTGTCAAGCCTATTATCGAAATTTTTCAATGATAATCTAAGCCTATTTTTCCGGTAAAATGTTAAAAAACTATTATTCCTGTAACTTTATTGGCGGCGAAATGTTCCGATATTACAGCCTGTTACCGGTCTAAATCAATAAGAACCACATTATCAATCAGACGGGTCTTCCCAAACCAAACCGCTACTGCAACAAAAGTTCCGGGATCAATGGTTTTTACCGGTTCCAGATTTTTTTCATTAACAATTTCAATATATTCGATCCGGGCTAAAGGCGCCGTTTCTATCTGTTGGCGAATTGAGCGCTCTACACATCCGGCATTTAATTCTCCCCGCTGAACCATTTCTGTGGCTTTTTGCAATGCCCGGTAAATTATTGGGGCTTGTTTGCGCTCTTCGGAACTTAAATATGTATTGCGGGAACTCATTGCCAACCCATCGGCTTCACGGATAATCGGCGCCACGATAATTTCAACCGGGAAATTTAAATCCGCGACCATTTTTTTTATGATAATTGCCTGCTGGGCATCTTTCCGCCCGAATACCGCTACATCGGGCTGAATTATATTGAAGAGTTTAGCGACGATAGTTGTAACACCGCGAAAATGGATGGGTCTTGATTCTCCGCATAACACACCGGACAATTTTTCAGTTATAACATAAGTAAGAAAAGGGTCGGGATACATTTCCCGGCTATCGGGATAAAAAATAATATCCGCACCACGTTCCTTTGCCAGGCGTTCATCCCGCTCAAAATCACGCGGATATTTTACCAAATCTTCATTAGGCCCAAACTGGGTCGGATTCACAAAGAGGCTCACGACAACTATATCACTATCTTTCCGCGCCACATCCATCAGGGACAGATGTCCCTCATGAAAATATCCCATAGTCGGCACTAACCCGACCCTGCTTCCGGCTTTACGGTGAATTGTCAGTTCAGATCTTAATTCCGAAATTTTTCTAATAACTTTCATAATATCCCGTAACCAGTTAAAATATTAATAACTCTCTTTGTCCGACGGGAATGTATTGTTTTTTATGTCATGACAATAATTAGCGACAGCATTTCTGACCTCTTCTCCCAAGTTTGCATACCGGCGCACGAATTTTAAATTCATCTTATCGTACAATCCCAGTAAATCGTAAGAGACAAGGATCTGACCGTCACAGTCCGGACCCGCTCCAATTCCGATTGTCGGTATCTTCAGGGATTCCGAAATTTCTTTCGCCAATAGAGACGGGACTTTTTCCAATACAATTGAAAATGCGCCGGCATCCTGAAGCGCCAGGGCGTCCTGTTTAATCCGGGCGGCTTCTTTTTCATCTTTTCCGCGAATTTTATAACCCCCAAATTCATGAACGCTCTGCGGTGTAAAACCGAGATGTCCCATCACCGGAATACCAATATCTACCATCCGGCGAACTGTTGTACAGATATGCTCACCGCCTTCCAGCTTTACCGCTTCGGCACTGCCCTCTTTCATAAACCGACCGGCATTATGCAAGGCTTGTTCGATGGTTTCCTGATAAGACATAAACGGCATGTCGGCAACCAGCAACGCTCGCTTAACGCCCCTTTTAACGGAACGGGTATGATAAATCATCTCCTCAACCGTCACCGGCAAGGTCGTTTCATATCCGGCACAGACATTCCCGCAAGAATCGCCCACCAGAATCAGATCCACGCCGGCTTCATCAATTAAATACCCGAAAGTGTAATCATAGGCTGTTAACGCCGTAATCTTAACCTCCTCGGACTTTCTCCTTAAAATCGTCGAAACTCTGATTTTATTATCCATTTTTCAGCCCTGATTCCATATTAATTTATTAATACTTTTTGTAATAATTCCTCCCAGTACAAGCCGGTCACCCCGATATAGCACGGCTGACTGTCCGGGAGTGACTGCCCGCTGGCGCTCTTCAAATCGAACCTGCAGACGATCCGAATCTATCTCCTCAACATGGCAGCGAACACCCTTATGATTATAGCGTATTTTAATAACACCGTCGGTTTTCGCCTGCGGATTTTCGCTGACCCAATTCACACCCTCCAGGATCATTCCATCGCTAAACAGACTATCATTGCCGGAAATAATCACCTGATTCTTATCAGCAATGATCTGCTTGACATATTTTCGCTCACTGAATCCTCTTTTAAATCCCTTGCGTTGTCCAATCGTAAAATTATAAAACCCGTCATGACTACCCAGCACATTCCCCTGTTCATCCAGTAATTCTCCACGAGAAATAGCGGCTACTTTTTCCGGAACATAACGATTGAGAAAATCACGATAATCGTTATCCGGTAAAAAACAGACATCCTGGCTCTCTTTCTGTTCACTAAAGGAAAGCCCTAATTCATCAGCCAGTTTTTTAACTTCGGATTTATGCAATGTTCCTAACGGAAATTTGGTTTTACTCAGCATTTCCTGAGAAAGCTGCCATAATACATAGGACTGATCCTTTTGAGGATCCAATCCCGTATGGATTTCATATCTTGCGCTGTTTTGATTCTTTACAATTCTCACATAATGTCCGGTAGCAACATAAGATGCCCGCAGCTCTTCCGCTATCTGAAGTAAATATCGCCATTTGATCACACGATTACAAAATACACACGGATTGGGTGTTCTCCCGGCAAGGTATTCTTCAATAAATTGATGCACAACGGTATCTTCAAATTCTTTTTCAATATCAACCGTCCGGTGCTCAATTCCCAGTTGACGGGATATTTTTTCGGCTCTGTGAATAATTGCATCAATATGATCGGCGCCTTCATGGCACCACAATTTAAAAGTAATCCCGATTGGATTATATCCATCTTTTTTCAGGAGGTAAGCGGCAACAGAGCTGTCCACACCGCCGCTCATGGCGACGATAATCGTGCCCTTGCCTGACGTGTTATTCATTGTTTTTCCTGTTTGCCAACCAGGTGTTTAAAAAGTCTTCATGCACTCTAAAAACCAGATCGGGACGATTTTCAATTGAAAAATAAACGGCTTCAGTAACATCATCACCGGGAATAATTTTTAAATTATCATCAATTTGAAGTGTAAAACCGATTATCAGGACATCTCCGTAATAACCGTTTATATGGCTCCCGACATCCAATAATTGAGGGTTTTGAATATCAATTCCAAGCTCCTCTTTCAATTCCCGAACCGCCGCTTCCTGTGGGGTTTCACCGATTTCAATAAAACCGCCGGGTAAACACCATTCACCGATTCCCGGCTCGACACCTCGGCGCACCAGCAACAATTCTCCCGGCTGATTTGCCACCACAACAGCCACCGAGGGAATCGGGTTTTCATAAAGAGGCAACTGACAATTTTTGCAAAAATCCCGCAATCTGCCGTCAATTTGTTTGCCGACAGTCCGGGTTCCACAATGATAACAGTAACGGTATTTCATAGTTTTAATTTACCGAATACTGAAGTATATTGAAAACAAAACAACTCTTTCGTAACTTCCCGGGTAAGATTGACAATAAAACAGGGTGAATATGAACAGTTCTGTACTTGTAGTCGGCTCGGTAGCCTTTGACGACGTGAAGACCCCTTTTGGAGAACGGAAGAATTCTCTCGGCGGAAGCGCGATCTTTTTTTCCGTGGCGGCTTCTCATTTTACTCGCGTAAATCTGGTTGGCGTCGCCGGAAACGACTATCCTCATGATGCCATCAAAATGCTGAGAGATCATAATATTGACACGCAGGGTTTGGAAATTACCGCCGGCAAGACCTTTCGCTGGGGCGGGACATATCATGAGGATATCAATAATCGTGATACGCGCTATACCCACCTAAATGTATTTGCGGATTTTAAGCCGA
>DPVY01000210.1 GCA_003527965.1 Fidelibacterota bacterium | reverse complement strand
AATCTCCATTATATTGTTCGTAGAGGAATTAGAGATTCTTCGTTATCACTCAGAATGACACCTACGGGACTTTTTATCCCAAAGGGATCCCTATGGGACGGAACCATCATAATTGATAAAAAGCTATGATAAATAAAATCAAAACAGTTTTTACCTGTAATGAATGCGGCGCATCGCAACCGAAATGGACCGGACGTTGCCCTGAGTGTGGCGCCTGGAATGGGATGGTCGAGGAAATAATTTCAAAAAAAGCTTCGCGAGCAATCCCTGCAGCGCAGCGTGTACTCCAACCTCTTGATCGACCAATTTCTTATTCGGCTAAACGAATGGGTACGGAGATAGATGAATTTGACCGGGTTCTTGGAGGCGGATTTGTTGAAGGGATGGTCGTCCTCCTCGCCGGTGAGCCGGGGATCGGCAAATCCACCCTAATTCTGCAGGTGCTTGCTCATTTAAAAGGAGAACGTCTGCTCTATTTTTCCGGAGAAGAATCGGAAGAACAGATTGCCCTGCGATCGAACCGGATGGGAATAAGTGATTCCCGAATTCTGGTCGCCTGTGAAAACAACCTTGAAAATATTATATATCATCTTGATAAACAAAAACCGACGATAGTCGTGATTGATTCAATTCAGACTGTTTACTCTAATGCCTATGATAATGTGCCGGGGAGCGTAACCCAGGTGCGTGAATGCGCCGGCAATATTTTAAAAAAAGCCAAAGAAATGGGATTTATTGCCGTGTTTATCGGACATATCACGAAAGACGGCATGATCGCCGGTCCCAAGGTGTTGGAGCATCTCGTAGATACGGTATTGTACCTTGAAGGCGGAAAGCATAATTTTTACCGGACCCTGAGATCCATGAAAAACCGCTTCGGCTCGACCAACGAGGTCGGACTGTTTACCATGAAAGATAACGGCTTAATCCCCGTAGAAAACCCCTCTGAATTTTTTCTGTCTGAACGGAAAAAACATGTTGCCGGTTCGGCGGTGGCTGTCAGTATGGAAGGAACCCGCCCCTTTTTAATCGAAGTTCAGGCGTTGGTGACCCAAACATCTTACGGAAATCCACAGCGAACCGCCAACGGTATCGATCACCGGCGGTTGGCGATGCTGATTGCGGTTCTCGAAAAACGCTCGGGATTACCGCTGAGGCTTCAGGATATCTTTGTTAATCTCGTCGGCGGCATGCGAATTGATGAAACAGCCATCAATCTGGCTGTACTGGTGGCAATGGCATCTAGTTTTAAGGATATTCCGCTGGATCCGGGCGGTGTTTTCATTGGTGAAGTAGGGCTGGTTGGCGAGGTTCGGTCTGTGCCGCTGATTGAACAACGGGTTAAAGAAGCCCTGAAATTCGGCTTCAAGCCTGTTTATATTCCCCGGGCAAACCTTAAGCAATTAAAAGGTTTTCGTACCGACGAGGTGATGGGAATCGATTCTATTAATCAACTATTTGATAAAATATTTTAAGATTGCTGAATTCTATGAAAAATTCTATAAAGACACAGGGCAGAATAAAATTTGCTATTTTGGCAAAAGATCCGGATTCTCTGGCCCGAGCCTGCCGTTTTGAGACTGATCACGGAACCGTTGAAACGCCGATTTTTATGCCGGTGGGAACTCACGGGGTGGTCAAAACCCTGACGCCGGCTGAACTGGATGACTGCCAGGCTCAGATTATTCTTGGCAACACCTATCACCTCTATTTGCGCCCGGGTCTTGAGATTATCGAAAAAGGCGGCGGATTACACCGCTTCAGTAGCTGGAATAAACCCATGCTGACCGATAGCGGCGGATTTCAGGTGTTCAGTCTGGCGCATCTCGGTAAAATGACGGAAGATGATATTACCTTTCGTTCTCATATCGACGGTTCCCAGCACATCCTTTCCCCTGAAATTTCCATGGAAATTCAGAATAGCCTCGGCTCCGATATTATGATGGCTTTCGACGAATGTACACCATATCCCTGTGATTATGAGTATGCGGCAAAATCGTTAGAGCGGACTCATCGTTGGGAACAACGTTCAAAAGAACATTTTGATAAACTAAAACCGCACTACGGACATCAGCAATTTTTATTTGGGATTGTCCAGGGCAGTGTCTATCCAGATTTGCGGGTGAAAAGTGTTGAAGTGCTGACAAATTTGGAATTTGACGGGTATGCTATTGGTGGTTTGGCAGTGGGTGAACCTAAAGCGAAGATGTTTGAGCTATTGTCGATGATCAGTCCCTTATTGCCGGAGAACAAACCCCATTATTTGATGGGAGTGGGCAAGCCGGAAGATATTATCCGGGGCATAGAGCAGGGAATTGATATGTTTGACTGTGTGCTTCCCACCCGCAATGCCCGTAACGGCACGCTTTATACATGGAATGGTCGGATTGTCCTGAAACAGGCGCAATACCGGATGGATTTTACGCCGCCTGATGAATCCTGTAATTGCTACACCTGCCGCAATTTTTCCAGAGCTTATCTCAGACACTTATATATGAATGGTGAAATGACCGGATTACGTCTGAACACACTTCATAATATTCACTTCTTTCTTGAAGTCGCTTCAAAGGCGAGAGAGGCAATTAAATCCGGGGTCTTTTTGCAATGGAAAAAGAAATTTTTTGAAATTTATACCGTTGAAGATGATCACTGGGAAGAGAACACCAAAAGACGTGAAGAGCGTCGCCAAAAACATATTATCGAAAATAATCAAGCAAACGAATCAAGGAAATTGTAATGAATATAAACATATCATTTCCTCCGGATGCGATGCGAAATTTATCGCTGGAAGAGTTGGACGCCCGAATCAGCGTCGCCAAAAGCCGGTTAGGTGATAAACTGTTAATTTTGGGACATCACTATCAATCCGATGAGGTCATTCGGTATGCCGATCATCGGGGTGATTCCTTTGGGCTTGCCAAAGCGGCGGCTCAAACCGATGCGGAATATATTGTATTTTGTGGCGTTCACTTCATGGCGGAAACGGCGGATATCCTGACTTCACCCGATCAAAAAGTCTTTATTCCCGATGTCACCGCCGGCTGTTCTTTAGCGGATTGCGCCGAAATAGATCAGGTTGAGGATGCCTGGAAAATCATTCACGCTTTAGGCGCTTGCCGGATAACTCCGATCACTTATGTAAACTCAGGTGCCGATTTGAAAGCCTTTTGCGGAAGAAATGGCGGTTTGGTGTGTACATCTTCCAATGCAAAAGCAGCAATTGAATGGGCTTTAGAACGGAGCGAAAAGTTGTTCTTTTTTCCCGATCAGCATTTGGGGCGCAATACGGCTTTTAAAATGGGAATACCTTTGGATGAGATGGTTGTTTGGGATCTGGAAAAACCACTCGGAGGCAATACCCCGGAAGATATACAGAAAGCCAAAATCATCCTGTGGGACGGATATTGCTGCGTTCATCAGGAATTCAACGCCGCCTACGTGAAAAACCTGCGTAAAAAAGACTCCTCCATAAATGTTATCATTCACCCGGAATGTAATTTTGAGTTGGCTCAAACGGCAGATTATATGGGCAGTACCGCCTATATTATTCGTGTAATTGAAGAGAGCTCCGCCGGTACACGCTGGGCTGTTGCTACGGAAAAGAATTTGGTAAACCGTCTGAAAAATCAATATTCCGATAAACATATCGAAATTTTGCAGTCCTTCGAACCTTTCTGCGAGACCATGGCGAAAATAACAACGGTAAATTTATGCTATCAACTGGAGCAACTTGTGCAGGGGAATCTGATAAATCAGGTGGTCGTTGAGGAAAAATATTGTAAAGAAGCCTTAAAGGCTGTTAACCGAATGTTAGGATTAAAGATATGAAATCTGCAAATGCCATCATAGAAACCGATGTGTTAGTTATTGGCGCCGGCTTAGCCGGCTGTTCGGCGGCTTATGCGGCTGCCCGGGAAGGATTACAGGTTACGCTGATCACATCTGAAAAGCAATTTACCGAATCTTCCTCATTTTATGCCCAGGGTGGGATTATCTATAAAGCTGAAGATGATACGGAAACCGATTTTTTGGAAGATTTTCAGCGAACCGGAGTCGGAATTGTCAACGAAGCGGCGGTGCGGGAAGTGTATCGTTATGGGGCGGATTTCATTGACGAAATCCTGTGTAATAGCCTGAACGTCCCGTTTGCTCGAAGAGAGGATCAGAAACTGGATCTGACCCGGGAAAGTTCACATTCGAAGCCGCGGATTGCTTATGTAAAAGATTATACTGGTCAATCGATTCTGGAAGTATTTTACCGGAAAATCAAAGAAACTAAAAATATACGGATTGTCACAGAAGCCACCTGTGTCGATCTCATTACACTGGCGCATCATTCGCTAAATCACTTGGATATATATGAACCCAGTACCTGTGTCGGCGCCTATGTGCTGCTTCAGAATGAAAACCGGGTCTATCCGATTCTGGCGAAACAGACTATTTTGGCGTCCGGCGGGCTTGGCAGTATCTATCTGCATACATCAAATCCGGCGCATGTCCGGGGCGACGGCTATGCCATGGCATATCGCGCCGGCGCTCGTATCATGAATATGGAGTATGTTCAGTTTCACCCAACGACTCTTTTTACGGCAAATTCAGAGCGTTTTTTAATTTCGGAAGCCTTGCGTGGAGAAGGCGCCGTATTACGGAATAGAAACGGTGAAGATTTCATGAAACGGTATCATAAAATGGGCTCTCTGGCGCCGCGGGATATTGTTTCACGCAGTATTATTGCCGAAATGAATGAGACCGGCGGACAATACGTGAATCTGGATATTACGCATAAAAATCCCGACTGGATAAAACAGCGTTTTCCCAAAATATATCAAAAATGTCTCGAAGTTAAAGTTGATATTACAACTGAAGGGATTCCGGTAGTTCCTGCCGCTCATTATGAATGCGGCGGAATCGCGACAGATATGCGGGGTAACACCACAATTCGCCGGTTGAAAGCAGTTGGCGAAGTTGCCTGTACCGGTTTGCACGGCGCCAACCGTCTGGCCAGCAGTTCCCTGCTCGAATGTCTTGTTTTTGGTACCAATGCAGGGCGGGATAGCGCTCAACTTATCAGGACTGAAAAAATGATTATGCCTCAGGTAGCCGGCTGGCGGCAGCAAGATGAGACGCCGGATCCCGATCTGGTCCGACAGGATCGCTCTATCATTAAACAGACCATGTGGAATTACGTCGGTATAATCAGGACAAAGAAGAAACTTGAACGGGCGTTCAGAATTCTTTGGCAGCTCAATGAAGATATCCAGAACTTCTATGTAAATAGTCAGTTGAATGACGACCTGATTGGTTTGCGCAATGCGGCAACAACATCCTTGTTGGTACTTCATGCGGCTAAGCTCAACAAGGAAAGCCGGGGTTGCCATTACCGTGTGGATTGATTAAACTTAACGTCAATTTGAAATTGGAGGTTATATGAATAGTTTACTTTATGCAGGAGCGATGAGCGGCGGTGCCGGACAGCAATCAAACCCCATTATCTCCCTCTTACCCTTTTTAATGATTATTGTGGTCATGTACTTTTTGATGATTCGCCCTCAGGCAAAAAAGCAAAAAGAGAAACAGAAAATGCTGCAGGATTTACAACCCGGCGACGAGATTCTGACTATTGGCGGAGTCTACGGTCGAATTGAAGCTGTTCGTGAAAAAGAGGGCATTCTTGTTGTAAAAATAGCCAAGGATGTGAAAGTACATGTTACTCGCTCAGCGGTTGCCGAAAAGATAATTAATAAATCCGTTGTAAAATAGTATGGATCTGCTTGAAATATATGTTTATGGCAGCCCCTTGCTCAGACGCAAGACCCGGAAGGTAGAGCGCTTACCGGATCATTTCCCCGAATTCCTGGAACGCATGTTTGCTACCATGCATAATGACGATGGAATTGGTCTGTCGGCAAATCAGGTCGGTGTGGAGATGCAGTTTTTTATTGCCGACTTTTCTCTTCACGATAAAAACTTTGGCAGGGAAGTCTTTATTAACCCTGAAATTATTGCAAAAGAGGGCGCCGACATTTTTGAAGAGGGGTGTCTCAGTGTGCCTGAAATCCGGGAAAAAGTAACCCGCGCGTTTAAAATCAAAGTACGGTACGAAAATCTTAATCGTGAAGTTATCGAGAAAGAATTCGATGATTTTTTTGCCAGGGTAATCCAGCATGAGACGGATCATCTGAACGGTATTTTATTCATAGATCACATCAGCCCGCTAAAACGCAGCTTCCTGAATTCCAAGCTCAAGGCAATTGCCCAAAAAGGTAAAACCCAAACAAACCCAGTTGTCATTTAAATTACTATGAAAGTAATATTCATGGGCACTCCGGGTTTTGCCGTCCCGAGTCTGAAGGCGATTGCGAAATCCCGTCATGAAATTATGCTGGTCGTTACCGGAGAAGATAAACCAGCCGGCAGGGGACGGTCTCTCCGGGAATCACCGGTAAAAACTCTTGCCCGCGAACTCAATCTCCCGATTCTCCAGCCGCCAACATTGAAATCGGCGGAATTTATTGAACAGCTGACCCAATATAATGCCGATATTATTGTAGTTGTCGCGTTTAGGATTTTACCCGGCGAAGTCATTGATATTACGCCAAACGGGGCTATTAACCTGCATGCCTCGCTCTTGCCGAAATACCGGGGCGCCGCGCCGATTAACTGGGCGTTAATCAACGGTGATACTCAAACCGGTGCTACTGTTTTCCAAATTCGGACAAGGGTCGATACGGGTGATATATTAACCCGGGAAAAAGTTGATATTTCAGAACAGGACACATTTGGAATTTTATATGACAAGTTATCCTGGCTGGGTGCGAAGATACTTGTGCAAACTCTCGATAAACTGGAAACCGGAGAACTTCAACCGATTCCCCAGAGTCATGATCTGGCTACCAAAGCGCCGAAAATATATCCCGAATTGGGAGCGATTGATTGGACAAAAGATGCCCGTGCAATAAAATGGCTGATTCACGGTTTGTCGCCGGCGCCGGGCGCCTATACATTTTATAAAAAAAAACGGATCAAAATATTAACCGCCGAATACAGCATGAATTCTCTTTCGGACATTCCCGGTGAAATCGTAACCCGGAATAAAAAACAATTTGGTATTCAAACCGGTAAAGGTGTTTTATACCCTCTAGAACTCCAGGCGGAAGGACGCAAAGCCTTAGCCGTGGCGGATTTTTTAAAGGGCTTTCAGACCGAAATTGGAGAAAAGTTTTCTTCGTGAATACACGTGCCGCCGCCGCGCGAATCCTGAGTTCGTACAATCATCAATATTTTAATTATGACCGGAAAATTTCCGATACAGCGGCGCAATTAAAATTGTCTCAAAAAGATCAGGATTTTTTATACATCCTCGTAAAAGGTGTGATTTTATACCGGGCATATCTGGATTATGTGATTCAGATGGTTTTGCATGCGTCCATTGATAAACTGGAGAATGTCGTTTTGAATCTTTTGCGGGTCGGGGTTTTTCAATATTTGATTCTGGAAACGCCGCGTTATGCTGTTACTAATGAAACAGTAAAAGCCGCCAAGAGCCTGAAAATATTCTCTGCTGTCGGATTGATCAACGCTGCTCTGCGCCACCTTCCATCCAGAGAAATAGTTGATAAACAATTGGAGCAGCTTGCTCAGAATGAAGCCCTTGCTATTCGGGAGTCTCATCCCCGGTGGCTGATCGACCGTTGGATTAAACAATACGGCTTGAAGAATACAAAACAAATTGCATCATTTAACAACAGTTATCAAACGATCTATTTTCGGCATAATCCCGTTAAAACAGACTGGGATTCTTTAAAGTCTAAAACAGTTGAAATGGGCTTAGAAATAAATATTGAGGCGGTTGAACCGATTGTGTTTTTCAGCGTTAATAAACCGGGGCTGTTATTAAAAAGTGAATTGTTTGGAGAGGGCTTTTTCTCAGTGCAGGATATCAGTCAATCCCCGGCTGTCCGTTTACTGGATCCCCATAAGGAAGAGATTATTATCGATGCCTGTGCCGCGCCCGGTGGAAAAACCGGTTTTATTGCACAGATGACCGGAGCAACAAAAGGAATTTATGCTTATGATATTTCGCCGGGAAAAATCAAAATGCTGCAAAATGAAGCCTTCCGTTTAGGCATTGATTTTGTAAATTACGATGTTGCCGATGCGGGGACAGATACTTTTCCGGCAGCAGATAAAATTCTTCTTGACGTCCCCTGTTCGGGAACCGGAGTTTTAGCTCGCAGAGCGGATTTACGCTGGAATCGAAAAGAAGAGGATATTGATAAACTGGTTGAAAAGCAACGACAGATTTTAGATAATATGGTCAAATACCTGAACCCCGGCGGTGTAATTGTATACAGCACCTGTTCGATTGAACCCGAGGAAAACCAGGGGAATATAGACTGGTTTTTGAAGAAACACCCCTCATTTGAGATTGATGCAGCCAGTCGTTTTGTTGAGAATAAATGGTGTGATGAATCAGGCGCAGTCCGAATTTTACCTCATATTCACCAAAAGACCGGCAGCTTTGCAGTTCGCCTTTTAAATAAAGGGAAGTAGATATCATAAAATATTTCAGGTTAATAGTATGACAGTAAAAATACGCAATTGGTTACGGTTTCTAATCGTCTTTTTTGTTTTTACGATTGTATTTGTCCTGGTGATGGATAAAATAGCGTTGCCCGCGTATGTTCGCCTGGGTAAAGAATTTTCTCTAATTGATGTACGGGGCAGGTCTCTTCAGGAAGCCGCCAAAATTTTAAATATGGTCGGTTTGGCTGTGGAAATCAGCGATTCACTGGAAAATAGCGACTTGCCTCCGGAGACAGTTATTGACCAGCAGCCGCTACCCGGAACAGCTGTTAAGCGGGGACGGGTAGTACGGTTAGTGATTACGAGGGGAGAGAGTTTTTTCCCCATGCCGAACTTTGTTGGAAAGGTTTTAAAAGCTGCAAACCTGGAAATTGAACGTTATCATTTTTACGTTGATTCAATTTCCTATGTGTTTTCTTCGGATAAACCACGGGGGGTTATTGCCGGGCAATCGATTCGTCCCGGATTAATGGTATCTGCCAATGAGACTATTTCCCTGATTGTCAGTAAAGGACCGCCACCACGTCGATTACAGGTTCCCGATCTCTTTGGTCTGAATCTTGACGAAGCTAAAAATATCATCCGCAATGAGGGTTTCAAAATGGGTGCAATCAGGTATATTCCCAACGATGATCTCGTGGCATATACTGTTATCGGGCAAGACCCGGAATTGGGCGAGTTATTCGACAACCCGGTACCTATCAATCTTGAAGTAACAATTGAGGCTCATCCAAAGGAGTAGGACCGACCATGGAAGTAGTACCGTCATTATTATCTGCTGATTTTTCGCGCTTGAAAGAAGAGATTCGAATCATGGAAAAGGTCGGTGCCCGGCGATTACATTTAGATGTGATGGATGGGCATTTTGTCCCGAATATTACATTTGGTCCCTTTATCATCGAATCAATTCGCAAATTGACCTCCCTGCATCTGGAAACCCACCTGATGATTGAAAATCCCGCTAAGTATATTGAGGCTTTTATCCGGGCCGGGAGCGATACGGTCATTATCCATATCGAAGCCAGCGCCGATATTATCCGGGATTTAAAAAAGATTCGAGAACTGGGCGCAAAGGCGGGGATAGTCCTTAATCCGCCGACATCTTTTGAATCTGTTGAACCATATTTTGAATATATCGACCATTTTTTGGTAATGACCGTCAATCCCGGTTTCGGCGGTCAAAAAATGATCAATGCCGCCCTCTCTAAAGTGACTTTAGCCGGACCATATCAAAAACAGTTTGGTTTTCCAATTGAGGTGGACGGCGGTATTAATATCAATACTATCGAAGAAGCAAGAGCCGCCGGAACAGATCTGTTTGTCGCCGGGTCAGCTGTTTTTTCTGCTCGGAATCCATCGGAATCTTTCAAAGCATTATCGGAGAAACTGCTCAGTGCGTAATGTGCCAAAAGGTGAATTGGGACGCAAAGCGATCCATTATACCGCATTATTAATTCCGCTGATATATTACCTTTTTATAGAAAAGGAACAGGCAATTTGGATCCTGATTGTTTTATCTACAGGTATGTTGATGGCGGACCTGCTCAGAATAAATGTTCCGTTTTTTAAAGCATTATATAACCGATATTTCGGGGAAATAACCCGCCCCCATGAGCATCAAAAACATTTAACCGGCGCTACCTATTTGTTCCTTGGGTCGCTGTTGGTCGTATCTCTCTTTTCTAAAGAAATTGCCGTTATAGCCATGTTTTTTCTAACTGTTGGTGATCCAAGCGCCTGTATGATCGGAATTTCATTTGGCAGAATTAAAATAATGCGGAACAAGACTCTGGAAGGTTCGGTGGCGTTTATTCTGGCAGGTCTCGCCGCGACCTGGTGGATACCCGGGATTTCCTTGCATGTCAAAATTCTCGGAGTATGTGCAGCCAGCCTAATTGAATTGCTTCCGTGGCGGCTGGATGATAATATCACTATTCCATTATTTTCGGCGCTATTGATGTATTACCTGATTTAAATCTTCTAATCTATGGCATTTATAAATTCATTTATCCTCTACTTATTACCTCTCGTGACGGTGCCGTTGCTGATCCATCTGATCGGCAGACAGCGGATTTTTCAACATGAATTCAGCACATTGCGTTTTTTGAAGCAGCTGGAACATGATCTGATTCGCAAGTTGAAAATCCGGCAGATTATTCTGCTCATGTTAAGAATGCTTATAATTCTGTTCATTATTTTGGTTTTCGCCAGACCATATCGCAGTTCAAATTCACCCGGAATATATGTCGGCAAAGGTGAAACCCTGTATATAATTCTCGATAATTCTCTTTCGATGCAGGCTGAGATGCGCGGTCAAAATTTATTGGAGATCGGGGCAGAGGCTTTAGCAACGGCGAGTAATAACATTGATTTCCCGGTTTATGTGAAGCTAATTGAAACGGCGCGCCCAAAGGAACTACTGGATCAGGGGCTCGTTACTGATCTGGTATCATTAAAAAACATCATTCAAGCGGTAAAATTAACAAATCGTCGGGGAAAAATTGATGTCGCGATCAGCGCCATTGAAGAAGACATTCTCAAATGCAGCGAGATATCGCCGGCAATCTGGGTTATTAGCGATTTTCAGGAAAGCACCTGGCGGAGTGAAAATCTTCCGGCTCGTCCCGTTGAATCATTATTTGGGAAAACCGACGCCAGAATGATTCTGTTCCCCGTTGCCGGTGATAAGAATAATGCAGCCCTTATGTCAATTTCAATGCCAAATCAGATCTTTGAAAAAGAGCGGGTGGCGACGATACGGGGGCTTGTGGGAAATTGGCATGGAAAACCCACAGAAACAGTCGTTGCGCTTTTCCTGGATAATCAGAAGTTAGGACAGTCCGTGTTGAATATTTCCGCCGGGAATCATTCGGATATTCAATTTGAATTTATTCCTGAAACCCCGGGAATTCACAAGGGCTATCTGAAAATTACAGATGATAATTTACGGACCGACAATATCCGCTATTTTTTATTGAATATACCGGAAACGATTCGGGTGTTAATTGTAACCCGCAGACCCGGTGACAGTGAGTATATCCGGCGCAGCCTCAGCCTGAAAGAAATGTCGGTTATTCAGCCGAAGGTAACGTCTGCCGAACTTTTTCCCACCGAAGATTTAACAGATTACGATGTTCTGATATTTTCAAATATTGACCGATTACCTCCAAATATGCTGAATAAAATAAAATATTTTATGGATATGAATAAAGGAATTCTCCTGTTCCCCGGGCAGGATTGCAATCCGGCGGATTTTAATTCGTTTTGGGGGAATGAATTCGGTTTCCCGAAATGGAGGGATTTACGGCAGTCAGAAGACAAATTAATGCTGCGAATCGGTAATTTCAAACAGGAACATCCCCTCTTGAGCAATATCCTGAAAGAAAAACGTTCCCTGATTTATTCACCGGATTTCTATGTAATTCCGGGCTTCAGTGTGGGAAAAAATCATACCGTGCTGGCAAATTATGAAGATAATACACCCTTCATTATTGAGACATATTTTGAGAAAGGCAGCGGCTTGCTATTTGCCACCTCACCGGTTGATGAATGGAGCAATCTGCACCTGACAGGCTTTTTTCCGACAATAATGAATCGTGCGATCTTGTATCTTTCACAACAGGGATTGAGAGAGGAAGAATTTTGTACCGGTGATACAATCCGGGTTTCCGTGACGCAGGTAAATAACGCCAAAGATGTCTCAATTCAGACTCCGGGTGGTCGTCGCATAATGTTGCCGATAGACAAAAGCCGTCGGTTTTCCTTCGCTGATACCGATGAACCGGGAATTTATGATATTTCCGCCAAAGGTAAATTAATCAAGCGGCTTGTTGTCAACATTCCGGCAGAAGAATGCGGCTCATCATTCCTCGAAGATATGGATTTTACTGAAGTGATTTCCGATTACACCGGACGTATTGATGTGCTAATGCCGGAAGGCGATAAGCGCTCAAATCAATTGCAACACAGACGGGAATATAGCGATTGGTTAATTATGTTTGTGTTGGCGCTGGCGCTGCTGGAGAGCTATATTGGGCGGACGAACCGAAAGTTGAGAGGAAAATTGATTAGTGGCTGATCGGGTATTATTGGTTGGAGTTGTGACGCCGTACCAATACCGGGAAACGGTAGAAGATCATCTGATGGAATTAGGCGACCTGGCTCAGACACTGGGATATGAGGTGGTTGACCGCTTTATTGTAAAAAGGAACCATATTTCGCCCTCAATGTATATCGGGAAGGGAAAAGTTGAGGAAATTCGATCACTAATCTCAATGCTCAGGTTGGATGAGATTATTTTTGATGACGATTTATCGCCTACCCAATCCCGTAATCTTGAAAAAGCATTGAATATAGAAATCCGGGACAGAAGCGGCGTAATTTTGGAGATTTTTGCCAAACATAGCCGAACCAAAGAGGCCAAAACCCAGGTGGAATTGGCGACACTGGAATATCTGTTGCCGCGTCTGACCCGGCGCTGGACTCACCTGGAACGACAGATTGGTGGAATTGGTGTTCGCAGCGGTGCCGGTGAGACTCAGATCGAGGTGGACCGCCGCCTGACCCGTACCCGCATTTCATGTTTGAAAAAGGATCTTAAGCGCATTGACCGTGAACGAGACATTCAGCGTAAAGGACGCGGTACCTATTACCGGGTGGCATTAGTTGGATATACCAATGCCGGCAAATCGACGATATTAAACCTGTTTACCAATGCCTCAGTGCTGGTGGAAGACAAACTATTTGCCACGCTGGATACAACGGTTCGGCAGTGGAAAATCGATAAATATCACAACGTTTTGTTGAGCGATACGGTTGGGTTTATTCGAAAACTGCCTCCGAATCTGATGGCTTCATTCCGAAGCACGCTGCAGGAAGCCCGGGAAGCGGATTTGATCCTGAAAGTTATTGATATCAGTAATCCGCATTGCATTGAGCATCTGAAAACCGTCGATGAGATTCTAATCCAGCTGGATCTATATAAAATCCCGTCGTTAACGGTTTTTAATAAAATTGATAAAATGGATAATGATATATTCCGGCAGGTGAAGTTGGATTATCCTGAAGCGATATTTCTTTCGGCGCTGAACAGCCTTAAAGTCGATGGCCTGAGACTTGGAATTCTACAAAAGCTTCAACAGGAGGAGATAAAGGTTGAAATAGAACTTCCATTCAATGATGTGAAAGCCATCGCCTTAATCCGGGATAACGGTGTAGTTTTAAATGAAACCTATAATGAAGAGTCGATCCGGATGGAATGCCTGTGCTATAAGCGGGTTTGGAATTGGTTGAAGCGGAAACTTAGACTGAATGCCGGGACAAGCGAATGTTAAAAAAAAATATAGTCTCTTATCCCGAAGGGACTCCTTCGGAGTAAAAATGCAAAGAAAATGGTCATCACTATATTTATTCATAAAACAGAAAAAATACTGGATGCAGGATATTAAGCGAAGCGAAATCCCGATTTATCGGGGCTGGATGCTGGCTTGTCCAGGATAGGCATAATCACACTTCGTTTTATCGAGGTAATCATTATACACTCAGCAAAATCAGCTTTCTGAGCGCCAGGCTGACAATTATGCCCCAGAAAGCGCCGATCAAAACCTGATTTGGCGTATGACCGAGCAGCTCTTTCAGTTTTTCTTTATTAAGCCGATGTTCGGGTGATAGAAATTCTTTGATAATCTGATTGAGAACGACAGCCTGTTTGCCTGCATTTTGCCGAAGCCCGGCAGCGTCGACCATGACAATAAAAGCGAAGCAGACTGCAATCGCGAAAAAAGTGGAACTCCAGCCTTCAATTAAGCCAATCGACGTAGCCATGGCAGTGACGCTGGCGCTGTGACTGGAAGGCATTCCGCCCATGGATAATAAAATTGAAAAATTAAATGTTTTTTCCTTGATGGTATAACTAATTAGTTTAGCAATCTGCGCCGAAATATTTGCCAGAAATATGGCGAATAAGATTTCGTATCCCGTGGAATCTATATTTTGTAAAAAAGGCATAATATTTGGGTCCTTCTATTTTTTAGTGGGTCGATATACTAAAAATAATAAATCTGATTATCCAATATCCAAGTATTTATGTCGCTATCGCTCCTTTTTCATTTTTGTCTAACCTTTTCTTACTCGTTACAAAGCCCCAGCTTTGTAATGGAAATTTCATCTTTCTCTAGCATTCCCAAGCTGGGGCTTGGGAATGAG
>DPVY01000140.1 GCA_003527965.1 Fidelibacterota bacterium | reverse complement strand
TAGGAGTCTGGGCCGTATCTCAGTCCCAATGTGGCTGATCATCCTCTCAGACCAGCTACTGATCGTCGCCTTGGTAAGCCATTACCTTACCAACTAGCTAATCAGACGTAGGCTCATCTTCAAGCAGTAGGTCCGAAGATCCCCACTTTTCATCCCGATATAATATACCGAGACCTTATTTGGTATTAGCACCGATTTCTCGATGTTATCCCAATCTCGAAGGCAGATTACCTACGTGTTACTCACCCGTTCGCCAGTTTACTTGCCCTCCGAAGAGGACTTTCTCCTTGACTTGCATGTGTTAAGCACGCCGCCAGCGTTCGTCCTGAGCCAGGATCAAACTCTCCGTTGTATTAAATAAAAAATATGAATTGCTCGAGGTTATTAATAACCTTACACTATCACTGACTTTCGCACATTCTCCATGTCAAAAAACTTCTTTTATGTAACAAAGATCTCTTCAACCTCTGTTCATATTCCGTTTCTCAATTAGCAGGGTTAATGTAAGACAAAATTTAAAACGGCGCAAGGATTTTTTAAAAAATATTTGAAAAAATATTTGAAATATGCGCCCGGCACAACTGTTCCGTCGGTAAATATTATTCCGGTGAGCTTTTGCAAGTCTGGTTTTACCTTTCGGTCGCTATAGCGCTGAAGCGAGCAATAGGATGAGCATACTGATTCCAGAATAGATCAACGTGCCTGTCGCTCAGCGCAACAATATCATTTTAATTGTTACTACTTGTGTGAAATTACTTAAACGACAGAAATACAGCCCGGAAGCAGCCTGGACTCCGGTACTATTGGTTCCATCCCAGGGAATATTATAGTTGCCCGGCGTCATTGGATTATGTATCAGGGTTTTTACCGGCGCTCCGTTCACATCATATATTGATAAATCCACGCTCGCGGCATGATATATATCAAAAGATATGGTTGTATTTGGATTAAAGGGATTGGGATAATTTTGCAAAAGTCTGAAACCCTTCACTAATGAGCTCGGTTTATTATCCGCTTGTGACACCGATGATTGCCGGATCCGATAATCATTTTCGCCAAGCCACTGCAAAGAGCTATCCAGCAATCCGGCGAATTCAGCTGATTCTACCCCAAATTCAATTGGAAAACTGTACACAATTGTCCTGAAATTGGCGCCCTGCAAACAGACCCCCATGCCATTGCCACTATGCTGCCCTATTAAAACCCGGCGGCCTTCATCTGTCGGTTCAATAAAATCCGCCCAGTTTTCAAACAGGTCATCTTCGAAAGAATATCTAACCGGACCATAAGCGCTACTCTCCGCCGGAAATTGGGATGAGATCGGATTTCCGGAAATGCTCAACATCAGTGTATCCGCCGATCCGCCGGAAATAGATATGTCGTCATCGGGATCGCTACAATAATCTTCGATTCCAAGATAATCGTAAGCAAAATCACCTGGTGCAAAGCTGCCCGGCCCAATGATATTCCAGCGATAGAGATAGTCCATATCTACCAGCATCAGATTTCCGCCACTGTCTAAAAAATTAGCAATAGAATAGATATCCTGTTCAGGTATATCGGTAACCGGCACAATCCGATAAGCGCCATCCAGAACGATTAGCGTCTGAAAACCATCGTAATGAATGACGGTTGTGTCAATGCCGTTGTGATTTTCAATATTCCAATAGAAATAACTGATTCCGAGATCATCCAGAGCTTTAGTATATAGACTCCCGGTCCCCAAATCAGAATCGTCAATAATAAGAATTTGGGCATCTTGAGGTGGTTCCAAACCCACAAAAGACTTTTCCCCGGATGATTGCAACCCCGTAGAATCTTGCGCCTCAACATGATAGTAGACCGTATCACCGGCGTCGTAATCAATTGTTGCCCAAAAATAATCATCCTCTTCGGGCTCCATTAATATTGTTTGATAGGGCCCGGAGCGACCGGTTTTAATTTTCAGATAAACGTTGAATGGCTCACCTTCAATCTCGATCACCCGCACCCAAATTGTTCGGCTCTCGGAGAATGTATCCGAAAGATCGGAGAGATCTAAAATAATCGGTGGAACGGATTCATACTGCACTTCGATCTGCATCATATGAGCAACCCAGTACCGGCCGTCGCCCGATTCAGTATTAAGATACCATTTACCGGGTATTTTATTGTGCAGCGTCGTATAACTGCGGCATCCGCCCTCAATCTCTTCGTCATGGAATACGCCGTCCTGCCAGATCGTCGGTCCACCGTTTCCATCCATAGCATAACCCACCCAGAAATCCAGTTGTCCATCGGATAAATCGATCGCACTACCAAGCTTTTCCTCGATGTAAAAGGTATTCCACTCCGGCGTCCAGCCACTTTCTGTGAATTGCTGGTCGAGATTGGTAGCACCATAATACTGAGTCGGAGTGCCGGTTAGCAGCTGCTGTACATTGGGGCCACCAGGAAATTGATAGCTTCCCCCTTCGACAGCCGGCGCCCAGAGAGACCAGCGGGCGGTACCGGCACTGGCATTTTGCATCATGAGTTTCGTCACTTTTCCAGGCGCCAGCAATGTAAACCAGTTTATACAAGTATCCGCCGGATCGCTGCCGACGCCCTGATAACCTGCCAGAAAATCATTATAATCTGATGAATTATTAGGGCTACGATAATAGGAAATAGTATCGGTTATTACTGCTTTTGAATTAATGCTTTTAATTGACAAATGGTGATATGCCCTGCCAATCTTAACTATTTTTGAGTCTGTTTCGGTTTTCTCTACCATATATCCAGATATCCGCACCGTCGCCAACAAAGTGGCTGTGGATAAAAACTGGATTACCAACAACAATAATTTTCTTTTCATGTAAACCCTTATCTTAGCTATACCAAATCTATACCTTTAAGCGAATAATTTCCATTAAAAAAGCGACCCTCCCGCTATATAATTCCAGGCAGTATCATAAAATTAATCCGTATATATGCCGTGTAATCAATATACTATACTCGAATTGACTTGTTGCTGTCCCAATTAAATTAGAATTAGTATTTACCTGAAAATCGCGTGGTAAAGTTTAGGTTTCATCTTTTTTAATTCTCGTTATTTAACTAATTTCTATAAATGATATGGGAAACGGACATATTATATGAAAAATGAATTAGTAATTTTAATGATTACGGCAGCATCACTGGGTTTCTTGCACACCCTGTTTGGTCCCGACCATTACGTGCCATTCGTAGTGATGGCTAAAGTGCGAAAATGGTCTCTTGTTAAGACGTTTTGGGTCACATTGCTTTGCGGATTAGGTCACATCTCCAGCTCCGTTTTGATAGGACTGGCGGGCATTGCCCTGGGATTAACCGTTTCGAAAATAAAAGTAATAGAATCCTTCCGGGGTGGGTTAGCGGCATGGATGCTCCTCGCTTTCGGATTGGTTTATTTCATTTGGGGAATACAACGGGCTTTTAAATACCGACCGCATACCCATTGGCATTCTCACGGCGATAAAGCAAATCATCTCCACCCACATAAGCACGACAATGATCATATGCATATCCACAATGAAGACGAGAAGAATATCACACCGTGGATTCTATTCACGGTTTTTCTTTTTGGTCCCTGCGAACCTCTGATCCCACTCTTAATGTATCCTGCCGCCAAGAGCAGTTATTGGGGATTATTATTAGTAACCGGTGTTTTCGGCAGTATCACTATTCTCACGATGTTATCTATAGTCATAATCTCATCCTGGGGTATAAATTTGCTGCCAATCAGTAAGCTGGAGCGCTTTACTCACGCCCTGGCCGGCGGCGCGGTACTGTTATGTGGTATGGCAATTATTTTTTTAGGTTTATAGTCAATACCCTCTTAAGTAAGCTACAATGTATATGATAAGATTAAGAACCACCCCGGCAAATCGTGGTAAATCTTATGTATAAAGATTCAATATCTACCTGGGTTTGCCGATTCCCGGCAATATCTTTTCTTGATATATCACGATTTCTGTGATAAATTTATTTGTTAATTAAAGAACTTAGAGGAGTTATCAAATGAAACTTAAAACATTAATCCTGGTCTTGTCGGTCTTTGTAGCATTTTCGTTTTTCATGAATTCATGCCAAAGTCCCGAAGTAACATCTGCAAAGGTTTATTTTCAGCAAAATAATCTTGATGAAGCCGAAGAACAACTGTTGCTTGCTTTACAAAAAGAGCCCCTGAACCCCGAGGTTCCGTTCCTCCTTGCTACCGGTGTATATATTCCTAAAAAAGAGTGGCTCAAAGCCAGAGATCAGCTGCTAAAAGTAAAAGAAATTGATCCAAACTATACGAATCCCATGACGAAAACCAACGCCGAAGAGCAGTTGAAACGCCTTTGGGGTGAAATTCACACCCAGGGCGCCAATAAATTCAACGCCGCATTAAAAGCAATTCTGCCTTCCGAAAAAGACTCTCTGCTAAAAGCGGCTGTCCAAAATTTTGAGATGGCGATTGATATTCGACCGGAAGAGATCATCTCTTATAATGGTATGGTTAAATGTTACTACATTCTCAATGACACCTCAAATATCGTCGATTGGGCTAAAAATATGATGGACAGCGGTCTTTTCGATCAGGATGTTTACACTTATTATATCCAAATCTTATGGGCTCGGGATCAGAAAGATGAAGCTATCGGCAAACTCAATCAGATTCTTACCGATCATGCCGATGCCATGAAACTACAGGATCTACGTGTTTTATATCTGGCTCAGCTGAAACGTTATGATGAAGCCAAGGAAATTGCCCGAAAACTAATCCAGGACCATCCTGACAATATCGACCTGAAATATCTATTGGCTCAGGTTCACATGCTTACCGGCGATTTTGAATCCGCTCAATACATTTTTAAACAGGTTCTTATTGAAAACCCCGATGATATCGAAGTCACAGTTCAAGCAGGTGAAGCCGCATTCCAGGCTCAGGATTGGATCTCGGCTGAAGATTTTGCCCGCCGGGTTATTGAACTGGATCCCGAAAATATTCACGGTTATACCTTGCTCTGGAAGTCCCTCTATAATCAGGGCAACAAGGATGAAGCCGAAAAATATCGTCAAATAGAGAAAAGTCTGCGCTAAGCATCCATAAATTTTTCTCTAATCCACAATTGAAAAGCAGATAATTTTTTATCTGCTTTTTAATTTTCAATAATGTATCGGGAAAGAAGTTATCAAGAATTATTGCATCCCGGCATCGTCCCGACCCTTAATGAAAGCCATCAGACTGATGGTTTTACAGCCTGTTTTTCGATCTTATCCGGAATTTTTGACAATTAAAAATTCTTTGCAATGATAATCTATTGTTTCTATATTTCCAAAGATAATTATAAACAAGAAAAAATACGGAAATCTATTATGAGAAAGTATCCCACCATTTATCGCCTACTGATTTTATTGCTTCTATTCATTAATCAAGTTTCTACTTCCGGTTCGGATTGGATCAATCAACTTAATAAAACCATAAAAGAAAATGGGCAAAACTGGGTAGCAGG
>DPVY01000042.1 GCA_003527965.1 Fidelibacterota bacterium | reverse complement strand
CGCCTGGACTGGAACAACCTATTCATTTTTCACTTTTAACTCTTTTCCTTTTTGGCTCTGCCTGCCCCTTCGGGGGTTTATCCAGGTTAGGATGGGCAAGGAATAGATCGCTTTGAATAATACCGCTATTACCGTCCCAGGGCTTCACGATGCTAATTTGATTGATAGTTAGATTCTTAGATTCGAGAGAAATTTTCAGGAAGCTATCAACGCTTCATTTCTTCTTTTCGGGATAACGACCGGGCCACAAATGTTTTAAGCGCTCCCGGATAAACTTTTCAGCGCCGTGATCTTTGGGATTATAAAATCCGGGGGATACAAAACCTTCAGGAAAGTAATTCTCCTCTACAAAACCTTCGGGGTTATCGTGGGGATACTGATAGCCTTTGCTATAATCCAGCGATTTCATCAACTTTGTCGGCGCGTTGCGCAGATGTAGCGGAACGCTGGGCAGGTCACCGGATTTTACGGCGTCCTGTGCTTTTTTTAAAGCCATATAAGAAGCATTACTTTTAGGTGAAGATGCCAGATACGTCGTCACCTGTGCCAGAACGATAGCGGCTTCCGGCAAACCGATCGCATGCACCGCCTGAAACCCCGATGTTGCCACCGTCAGCGCCAACGGGCTGGCATTGCCGATATCTTCACTGGCAAGAATAATCAAACGCCGGGCGATAAACAGCGGGTCTTCACCGTTTTCGATCATCAACGACAACCAATACACAGCCGCATCCGGATCGCTGCCGCGGACGCTTTTAATAAACGCCGAGATTACATCGTAATGATAATCGCCCGTCTTATCATACAGAAAATTCCGCTGTTGCAATGCCTCCCGGATGAGATCCCGGGTAACATGTACAGGTTTATTCTTTTCCAACTTGCTTAACTGCAGGCTGATTTCTATGGCGTTCAGCAACTTGCGGGCATCGCCATTGACGGATTGGATTAGAAATTCCCGTGCTTTCTGATCGATTATTATGGTATACTGTCGTAAAATAATGTCTTGCCTAATCGCCGCATCAAGAATATCGTTAAGATTTTCATTTGAAAGCGCTGAAAGCTTCAGCACCCGGCAACGAGACAGCAGCGGCGCTATGACTTCAAAAGAGGGGTTTTCCGTTGTAGCACCAATCAGTGTAAGCGAGCCATTCTCCACCGCGTGCAGCAGAGCATCCTGCTGGGCTTTGTTAAAGCGGTGAATTTCATCGATAAAAAGGATTGTCTTGATACCTTCGCGGCGATTATATTCGGACTGGTCAATAATTTTCCGAATATCCTTCACACCCGAAGATACGGCGCTAATCTGGAAAAAACGGGCATCGATCTGTTTCGAAATTATCTTTGCCAGAGTGGTTTTCCCGGATCCCGGCGGACCCCATAAAATCATGGAAAAAATATTTTTAGTTTCCAGCATACGTTGCAGAATTTTACCCTGAGCCGTCAGGTTTTCATGACCTGCAAAATCTTCTATAACCGCCGGACGCATTCGTTCGGCTAATGGCGGCAATAGCGCCTGCTTACCGGTATTTTTTTCAAACAGATTCATAATTCAATCTTAACCCTACTACGTAACATAAAAATTTAATATATCGCCCCGCTAAGGCGGGAATCAGTTGATAGTACGAACCAAATATAGCATCATATTTACTAAATGACGTTGTGGGGTGAATTTAATTCAAAACGTTCCAAATATTCCGGTATCACTGTATCCCAGTTGAAGGTTGAGCGGATGCGCTCGCCCAGCGCCCTGGATTGACCGGATTCACCGTGTACAATAAATATTTTCTTCGGCGCTTCATTGAAATTCGACAACCAGGCGAGGATTTCATTATAATCGGCGTGGGCGGAAAACCCGCTAAGCTGTTCGATAAAGGCATGAACAGGAATCGGCTGGCCATGAATTTTAACCGTTTTGGCGCCCTCGAGAATCGTCCTGCCCCGGGTTCCGACCGCCTGATAACCTATGAACAGTACGGTATTTTTCGGATCCGGCAGACGATTGAACAGATGGTGCAGAATCCGACCGCCGGTGACCATTCCGCTGGCGGAGATAATGATCGCCCGATTTTTGATACTATTCAAAGCCTTTGACTGATCGGCAGACCGGGTAAAGTGCAGATTGGCGGTTTTCAGAATATCAATCCCTTTCAATTGAGCTACTTTAGATTCCAGATCGTGATCCTGGCTGTTTTTCATAAAGACACCTGTGGCATTGATCGCCATCGGACTATCAACGTAAATAGGCAGTTCGGGAATCTCTTTTTCAGCTTCCAATTCACGAATCGTAAATAATAACTCCTGGGTTCTACCAACCGCGAAACTGGGCACCACGAGAACGCCCCCCCGTTCAATACTTTCATTGATTACGCGGGCTAAGTCTCTTTTTTTATTTTCTTGACCATGCAGCCGGTCGCCGTAAGTGGACTCCAGAATCAGGTAATCGGTGCCAAAAACCGTGTGGGGATCGCGTAAAATCGGCTGAGCCGGTCGCCCCAAGTCACCGGAGAACAGTATCCGTCGCTCGCCATCGCCGTTTTTTACCCGGATATCGACAAAAGCCGAGCCGAGAATATGCCCGGCATCCCGATAGGTTAACGTCACCGTGGGTGTGAGTTCAACCACTTTCCCGTAAGGCAAGGGTTGGAAAAGATCCAGCGCTTTTTGCGCATCGTCAATCGAATATAGAGGTAATGCCGGCGAATGCTTGCTGAATTGTTTCTTGTTGGCGTATCTGGCGTCTTCTTCCTGCAGATGAGCCGAATCGGGCAACATGATAGCGCACAGATCGGCTGTGGCTGTTGTGGCATATACATTACCGTGAAATCCCATCTGTACGAGTTTCGGCAGATAGCCGGTGTGATCGATGTGGGCATGAGTTAAGATCACGGCATCTATCGATGTCGGATCAAGCGGAAAATCATTCCAGTTGCGCAGACGCAGCTCTTTTAAACCCTGAAAAAGCCCGCAATCGATCAGAAATTTCTTCCCGTCGGCTTCCAGTAAATACTTCGATCCCGTTACCGTTCCCGTGGCTCCTAAAAAACTAATCGCTGTCATGTTCATCTCCTCTAATTGTCATATATTTCAGGTTCATAATGCCAGACAAATCCGGTGAAACCGATTGACGCTACTCATGGTTATTTAAGAAACATTATTTTCCGGGTAAGCGCCTGGTTGGGTAAAATCACCCGGAAGAAATAGCAGCCCGACGCAACGGTCTGACCATTGTCATTAGTTCCGTTCCAGGAAATTGTATATTCTTCCCCACCCGGTTCAGGTCGGTTTATCGACCGGACCCGCTCGCCGGAAAGATTATAAATATTTACTGAGAAATCTTGTTCGTATGGGAGTACGATCTGGAAATTCACCCGGTTGTTAAAAGGATTGGGATAGCCGTGACTGAGCCAGGGCTTCTCCGGAATTGTGGCTATTTCCGGTTCGATACCAGCCCCAAAATATTCAGAAATCCGCATTAACACGAGTTGTTTTTGATTGTCGTCCGTGATCGTTTCCCAGGGAAATGCCAGATATACCAGTTTCCCCGGAACCGTTCCATCGGGGAATACGCCTTCATACTGGATTCCGGCGGTATAGCCATTGGAATAATGCAGACAGGCAATAGCGTTCATTTTGGGCTCGATGGCGTCCGGATAATCTTCCTGGTAAATCCCGCCGCTGCCGTCGTCAAATTCAAATGAGAGTCCGGTAAAAACACCCGCCGTCGTTCCAACAACCTGATGACTTTTAGCGTCATCGTCAACATAATCGGCATGCAGATAATTCAGGAAAAACGATTTATCAGCTGTACTTCCTTTATAATCCAGATCCCAGGCTATTTCCGAACCGCTGACAAAGAGCTGACCGCCGTTTTTAAGATAGTCTTTCACAATAACTTGTTCTGTATTTGAAAAGGTTTCATCAGCGGTGCTTTCATCGCCGAGTATCCAGTACACCGCCCGGTAATCCGATAAATTGATGCTCCCGTCGATTACCGCCTCATTGGCAGCCGTTTCGAAAGGAATATGCAATTCGCAGAGAGCCTGCCCCATCCAGAGCGCAAAGGGGTGATAGGGTATTCCCCAACTGCCGCTCGCCCGGTCAAATCCATCTACAATCAGAATCTTTTGACTGTATCTTTGCGGCAGATAGAAACCATAAGTGTCCGAGGGCAGACTTGCGACCCTGTCTTCGGCTGGATTAGCTGTATTAATGGACTTCAACTTCACAAAAAAAGGTTCATTATTCCATTCAAATAGCGTTTCTTTGATATCCGGCGGAATCAGCGAATCGCCTAACAGGGGATCCCAATTGACACCGTCGATGGAATAATTTAGTTCAATGCCGTCGACATTTTCGGCAGAGCTGAGGCTCCACTCAACGGCGGCTTTCTGCGCCCGTGTTGCCGACAGCAATACCGGCTGTGCCAGCGGGATACCGGGACCGATCATATTTATATAATAACGAGGTGTATAATTTTCCAAACTCGAATACTTATGCGTTGTATAATTAACTTTCCAGTTGGTCGTATTACCAGCGGCTTCTATAGAAAATATACTACCGTTATTTAAATTTGCCACCGCTAATATTACATGCCCATGTTTATGGATAGCATCACCAGGCTTAATATCATCCCAAGAATTTAATAAAATAGTAATTGGACCGTCTATATTATCCCAACTTACATCTACATCCATACTTCGAGTGGAATAATGAGACGGCAGTTTCCAGCAGCGCGACACAAAGCCGGAACAATCTACACCCACGGCGTAACTACTGCCACTGGATTTACTGGTATAGCAATCGCCGGCATATTTTCCCACCAACAGTCCGTCATCAAACTGGTCAAGGGTGCTGAATCCGCCCCACTTATAGGGCACCCGGACGTTGTCTCCGACCTGAATCCACGCCGGCGTAATAATCGTCAGCCCATCCGAAGCGATTATTCCCGACGGGCCGGTCAGATTCGCCGATGTACAGATCCATTCATGCACGGCATAGGTGTCGCCGATTGCCAGGGCTTCGCTGCGGGTTACGGTTGTGAGAGTGGTGATTTTCCCGAAGCTTTTTTTTTGATCGGCATCGGGTTTTACGGAATCGTTATAGTGCAGGTATTTCTGAAATTTTTCCGGGTAAATTCCCTCGAAGAACCGATCGGCTTTTCCATCGAGCGTCCACTTTAAAACACGGATGCCGTCTTCCGAGGAAACCATATGATAAATATCACCCGCTTCGCTAACCCGTAAATCATTGGTAAAGCGGGTAAAATAATGCGTTGGAATATGGATTTTACCTGTTACTGTTCCTTCCGGACTAATCATCCAGACTTCCCGCCGGACTTTAAGCGGAATTTCCTGCAGAATCAGACTGAGATCCAGGTATATTGTGCCCTTCCGGTCAACCCCCGCCAATTCAAAGGAGCCCAGGTTACCGGATGGAATATCCAACAGAATATTGGTCTTTTGTCCTCCCCGATTATCGAGAACAGTGA
>DPVY01000144.1 GCA_003527965.1 Fidelibacterota bacterium | reverse complement strand
AAGGAAGCCTGAAGACTTCCCTTACTGTTTAAGTTTTGTGGAGCTGGACGGGATCGAACCGACGACCTCTTGAATGCCATTCAAGCGCTCTCCCAACTGAGCTACAACCCCATAAAAAAGCGTGTAAAATTACAATCTGAAGTGATAATAATCAAGAATTGTTTTCATCCAATTTAAATCCAGAATACCCTAAAAGTGATTAATGCAATATATTGAAAATCATCTTTATCATATATCAGGTAAATTTGTTAACTTATTTAATTGAAAAGAAGAAGGGATAAGATATGAGTGAAAAACGTAAAAACGTAAAATTATCTAAAACATCGATTGTTAGTCCATCAAGAACGGTGAATATACAAACCGCTCATTGTCCTAAAGGTTGTGATTTAATGACGGATAAAGTGAAAATACACAACCTTAATTCAATCTGTGTTAAGGGTGATTGGGGAAATCAGGAGGGGCTGGTTTATCTTGATCCTGAATTTGGAAGTTACGAGCATGTCTCTGAGATTGATGTTCCTGATGGCGGAATCGTCAAATTCTCTTGTCCTCATTGTGGTACCTCATTAGTTAGTGAAACCGAAACCTGCCACAGTTGCTCTTCACCGGTTTTTACATTGATTCTTCCGAAAGAAGGCGAGGTCTCTGCTTGTATCCGCAAGGGCTGTTTTGAACATACTCTAAAGATTGAAAGTTTTGAAACGATGCAAATACAATTTGACAATGATTTCATAAAAATAATTATGTAATTTTTGATGTTGAAATGGTGAATTAAAACAGGATTTACTTTTACTTATTTGTGGTGTTTTCCCTTGTTATCCTCTACCCGGGAGAATAAATTTTACCGGTTTGTAATCGTGATCGTTATGTGATCCATTTATTCATTCTATTTAACTAAAAAACACAGGAAAATTGATGAGAATTTCAGGAATATCCGTGAAAGAACTGGCTCGGAAATATGGTACACCGCTGTATGTGTATGATTTTTCAAGAATCCGTGAAAACGCCCGCCGTTTAAAAACAGCTTTTAAGTCCGACGAAGTTCAAGTCGATTTTTATTATGCTATGAAAGCAAACTGCCACCCGGCGATATTAAAAATCTTTTTGGAAGAAGGATACGGCATGGATTGTGTAAGCCCCGGCGAGTTGCAGTTGGCGATTCAAACCGGAGTCAAGCCGGAGCACATTTTATATACCGGTAACTATGAAAGTCATGATGATTTAAAAGCCGCTTTTAATTCCGGGGTAAAGATCAATCTCGATGACATTTCATCTCTGTACCGATTACTAAAAGTCGGGAAACCGGAGCTGATTACCTACCGGATTAATCCCGGAAAAGGTAATGGAAAATATGAGGAGATTACTACCGGTGGAGATAAGGCTAAATTTGGTGTACCGTTCGAGAAAGCTGTAATTGCTTATGAAAATGCAATCAAAGCCGGGATAAAACGTTTTGGCGCTCATATGATGACCGGTTCCGGAGTTCTCGAAACAGATCATTTTCCTCGTATGCTGGAATTATTCCTGAACGAATTAAGTGTCATTCGATCGACGTTGGGGATCAATTTTGAATTTATTGATATGGGCGGCGGTTTTGGAATTCCCTATTATGGTGATGATGAAGTTTTAGATATCGAAGATGTAGGTAAAAAAACTCTTGAGGTTTTCCGGAAAAAAGTTAAAGAACACCAGCTTGGTGATCCGGTGTTGGCGCTGGAGCCCGGACGATATCTGGTTGGTGATGCGGGTTATCTGATTAGCAGGGTCAATGGGATTAAGGAGGGATATCGCACCTTTATCGGTCTTGATGCCGGTTTTAATACATTGATTCGCTCGGCATTATACGGCGCTCAGCATTCAATCGTATTTGATGGAAAAGAAGACGAAACGCCATCGTTGAAAGCTGATATCTGTGGACAAATTTGTGAGAATACCGATATATTCACCAAAGATCGCATGGTTCCCGAAGTAGCAGAGGGCGACCTGGCGATTTTCACTCAGGCGGGCGCTTACGGAAATGTTATGGCAATGCCCTATAATTTACGGTATCGTCCGGCGGAAGTGGCTATTATAGATGGGCAAGATGTTCAAATTACCCGACGTGAAACCATTGATGATTATCTAAACAGAATTCAGAATATTAAATAAACTAATTGAATTTAAGGAGCAAACTTACATGAAACTCGACCGGTTACTTTCTATTCTACCTGATAAACAGGTCTTCGGAGACAAAAATCCCGATATTAAAGGTGTTGTCTATGATCCTCTTCGTGTGGAAAAAGACTTCCTCTATGTGGCTATAAATATTTATACTCAGAAAGATAAAATTGAACTGCCCGATGGACATCCCTTTGTTATGGATGCAATCAAAGCCGGCGCTTCGGCGGTCCTCGTTCAGCAGGATGTTGATGTGCCTGAAGGTATCGTTAAGATTGTCGTGCCCGATTCCCGTCTGGCATTGGCATTAATCGCCGGTGAATTCTATGAGCATCCTTCAAGGTCATTCAGTCTTATCGGCATTACCGGTACAAATGGGAAAACGACGACTGCCCATATTGTGGATAGTATTCTGGCTCAAAAATACCGTACAGGACTGATTGGAACACTTTATTATAAAATTAACGGCAAAATTTACCAATCAAAAGATACTACCCCTGAACCATCTGATCTTCAGGAAATATTTATCAATATGAAAGATGAGAAGATTGATTATTGTGTTATGGAGGTTTCCTCGCACGGTGTGGATTTTAACCGAGTCTCGGGTGTGGAGTATGAGGTTGGTGTTTGGACTAACTTTACCCAGGATCACCTTGACTGGCATAAAACCATGGATGCCTATCGGGATGCCAAACTAAGCTGGTTTCACAGCCTGGCGCCTGATAAAGTTGTAGCAATTAACGTTGATGATCCCTCGTCCAAATATTTTAGCGAAGCAGCGAGAGCGCGGAAGATTACTTATGGAATTAAAAATCCGGCTGATGTGACGGCTAAAAATATTGAAATAAACGGAAACGGAACATCGTTTTTGTTAGTAACTCCAAAGGGTAATATTGAGATTCACGCCAAACTTCGAGGTATGTTCAATCTTTACAATATGCTGGCGGCTGTGTCGGCGACCCTGGATAGAGGTTTGACTTTGGAAGATATCAAATTCGGGTTAGAAAAAGATATTATTGTTGCCGGTCGTTTTCAATCGATTAATCACGGGCAGGATTTTAGCGTAATCGTTGATTATGCGCATACTCCTGACGGTCTTATAAAAGTACTGGATGCCGCCCGGTCAATGAATCCAGGACGGATTATCACGGTTTTTGGTTGTGGTGGCGACCGGGATCATGGCAAACGCCCGAAAATGGGGGCTATTGTTGAACAAAAGAGTCAAATTGCTATTATTACAGATGACAATCCCCGTACGGAAGCTCCGGCAGTAATTACAAATCAGATTATTGCCGGGTTTCAAAATGCGGATACTTTTGATTACCGGATTATTCATGATCGTCGTGAAGCGATCCGGCATGCGATTGATATAGCGAAACCGAATGATCTTGTCCTTATCGCCGGTAAAGGCCATGAGACCACTCAAACGCTGAAAGATACGACGATTCATTTTAACGATGTTGAAGTCGCCGATGAAATTCTTATGTCAAAAACAGGAAAGGATTAAATCTTAAACCGATGTATAAACCCGACAATGAATCATTGATTAACCGCGGAGTACTGGTTTTAAACCAAACTTATGAACCGCTGCTTATCTGTGATGTAAAGCGGGCGGTAGTATTGTTGATAGAGCAAAAAGCCAGTATGGTAAAGACTGTTGATCATAAGATGTTACACTCTGTATCGGAAGCATTTCCGGTTCCGACCGTTATCAGGATCCATAAGTATATCCGGTTGCAAAACTGGCATGTAGTTTTAAATAAGCAGAATATCTTTCGGCGGGATAATCATACCT
>DPVY01000145.1 GCA_003527965.1 Fidelibacterota bacterium | reverse complement strand
GTATTTGCGGATAGATACAGGGAATGCCAAATGTTGTTGTCGGAGTATTTTCAATAACTTTTCCCGCTTGTTCAGTGTTGGTAATATCGAACAGAACGCAAAGCGCTTCACCCAGAGCCTCGGATCTGGAAGAAACTGAAAAGTAATTTCTACCATATAAATATTGTCCGTAATAACCTTTTTGCTCGCACCAGAGATGTTCATTGATTGCTGTCTTAAGTGAATTTGCAACGCTATCGTACTTTTCCGCCAGATCTTTTTCGGCTAATTCTTTGGCCATATTCGATAAAATAACATAGGTTTCATAATGAACGGCATTGGTGCCAAGGTTATGCGACATATAGATATCCTTCGGATCCATCCATCTGGGGTAGGTCTGTTCCCGCCAATCGAGAAAGGAAGATTCGCCGTACATCAATCCTGTCACCGGATTCAGAACAGTCAAAAGATCATCCCCGGCTGAATTTTTAATTATTTCAAAAGCTTCTTCTAACCAATCCCGGTCACCTGTTACAGTATATATTTCCCAGGCGGCTAATGCCCAGGTCATGCGATCTGATGAAACGGGCCAGGATCCTCCGGTGCCGGTGTCCTGAATAATACGATTGTTTTTGACTTTATGCATCAAGCTGGTTTTGGCAGCTTCCGGTTCAAGAATTGCCAGAGAAAGTAAAATACTATAACTGATATCTCGCGTCCAGACACCCGGCCACTTGGCGCCCGCCATCAGGGCGCCGTCTTTTCTGATATCCAGCACAAGCTCTTCGAGAGACATGTTATACAGCGCATCACAAATCAGTTGATCGGATTCATAGATCGGATATTTTGAGATGTCTTCTTTTAGTGTCCACCGGGTCTTCATTTCATTTTCCATAGTCTGCTGGAATTTTTGAATATTGATGGTGACTTCATAAATACCGTCTCCATCTGTATCACGGAGCATGAATTCCGGTCTTTGGGCAAGACTCGCAAATTCCCAGGAAAGCGGCTGTGTTCTTCCCGCTAAAAAAACACCCTTAAAATCATCTGCTTTTATTATTTCTCCATTATAAAGTGTATAAAATCCCTTTTCTTTAAAAGCGTTTAAAACAGACCGCATATCAGCCCGGATTGTCAACTCAACATCTTCATCAATATAATTTTCCCGTTCCTTTTCATCGTACATTGCTTCGCGTGGATCGGAACACCCGAATTTATACAGCGCTGATACCATCTTCCCATTTTGAGGAGTAAGGAGTATATGATGATTTTCGCCGGGATAGCGCTCATTGTCGCCGCCGTTAATGGCAAATTTAAATTCCATAACTCTACATGTCGGGTGTTTATACGGGCTTTTATAATTAGAATAGAGTTTCGTTGATGATTTGGCAATAGCTTTAAACTTGCCTTGCTTAACGCCATCCGATCTTACAATAAATGTATCGGATTTATATAGCAAATCATTATTAGAACAACTCATTATGATCAGAATTAAAGGCAAAAACCGGTGGAAAGATTTCATCACATCTCCGTAATATTTAACAGGTTCATTTAATTAAAAGCATCTTTTTATAACACGTAGCATTTTCATTAGATATGCTGTACATATATATTCCGCTACAGAAATTTTCTGCATTAAAGCGTATTGCATGATTGCCGGCTCGGTAAAAGGACTCGGTTTCAAATACTGTTTGACCTTTCAAATTGATTACTTTGAAAATAATTTTACCATCCCTATTTATAATAAATGGAATGAAAGTCGCCGGGTTGAAAGGATTGGGATAATTTTTTCCCAATTTGATTCCAACAGGCATATTCACCGCTTCTGTCTGAACAGCCGAAGAAGAATTGTCGAACTCAACTACAACCACGGACCAGTAGTGAAGCCCCGGCAATGTAAACGCAAGGGTATCGCCAGCCTGGGTGAAATCAAGACCTACAGGCGAGCCCTGGTTCATATCCGGAGAAGCGGTCCAGACTCTGCTGACCGTGGAGTCCGCCTTAATCATTAATGAAAGATCGAATAGCTTTTCGGGACTGGTTTGAATACCCTGGGGATCACGCCAGTCCATAGTTGAAGCACCGATAAAGTTAATGAAGTGATAAATTTGTCTGTCACCCGTCTGTCCGGCAAACACCCAGACTTTATCTTTTTGGGCGCTTTTACTTAAGTCAATGTCGCTATCCGTCATTATTCCGAAGAGAATCGGCTGAGGATAATCTCTTAAAATATTTTCATAGGCAACCGAAAAATCATAATAAGCGATCAGCTGCCTTACCAATTCTTCATTCATTTTAAGATTATCATTGGGAAAATATTCGTTGCATAATATATGCTCGCCTAATTCAAGATGAGCGCCGCCGTTTGCAAAAATAACGGCATCCGCCAGGAGTACGGCCGCCGTATTGATGGTATCGCCGGATATTCCCTTGTTTACGTAGGCTGCCAATATACTTGACAGCCGGTTGTTACTATAATTATTGTTGGAATGAATAATTCCCGCGAGCCCGGAGTAGGTGGTATCCGACCAGACTTCCGTGTATAAAAAATCAACAGGTGATGCGGCGATTTCCGGTTGTCCGTATTGATCCACAGCATTTAATACCAGCGGTACCTTCAGCGTATCTTTTGATTTTTCGATAAAACCGCGAAAAGAACCGCTTATATTGACCGTATTTCCGAAATAGTCATATCTTGTGCCTCTGTTTCCCAATTGATCCATATGCCAGCCGTCAAAATCGAAGGCTTGAAATACTTTGTTCATTTCGTTATTTATGTAATTTTGCCAGAATGAATTGCCCGAGTTCATCAAATAAATATCACTTGCCCAGGATTCCGGCAGATCATGTTTATCCGAATACTGATGAGCCTGATCGGTAAAAAGCCGCCATATATACTGAACACCGTCAGTATCTGCCTTTTCCCAGGCGCCGTAAATGAGATTATATGCCATGGTTTTTATATTTTTTGCATGGGCAAGGGATATATATCCCTCAACCGTTTCGCGGTATATTGTTCGATTGGCAATATCATTCCAGTAGTCGCTTGGCTGTTCAACCGTTCCGCTGAGCGGTTTGTGGTGTTTCCAGTGCCAGTCATAAAACTGAAGACCGTTTATATGATAGCGGTTCAGTTTGTTGATAACCGTACTTTGTTCGCTGGCTGACATCAAGGGATACGCCGATAAAAATCCGTAGCGCGGATATTTGCACCAGTCTGAAGATACATCAACACCGATATTGATCCGGTCAATTGTATCTTCATTGTTCATTAAAAATATCTCTGTCAGGTAACCACGATAGTCTTCGCCTGGCGGCAACCATGACCAATTAATTTCCTGGTTAATCACGGGAATTGAAATTGAATCAATACGTTGGAAAAGATGCCTGTAGGATACGAACAGATGACTACTCTCCGGCTGTTCCCGTAAACGAAGGGAAAAACGGACGGAATCTCCCGGATTATAGCAGGCTTTGTCGGTATCCACAGATTCGAATATCTCCCCGCCAAATGAGAGGCTTATGTAAAGAATGAGCGCTATGAGCAGACGCCCTCCATTTGCTGATATCAATTTTCATACTCCACGATAAGCATATCCCAGTACTTTAACGTCGGGATATTTATGTTTGTTATACTATCTTTTTGCCTGAAATCTATTGACACGGGGGAGCCGTACAGGTAATCAGGCGAAGCCATAGTTATAGATAATATTTTTCTTGAACCGGTAAATTGGAGTCGTATATTTTCCTGTAAAACCGGCTCCGGACGATTCCCGTATGGATCCCGCCAATTCAGATTTGTAACATTTAGAAGATTTATCAGATGAATTACATCCTTATTTTCGAGATGTCTGCAGACGGTCCAGATTGCCCCTTGCTTGCTTATTTTACTTAGCTTGTACTGATCAGATCTAATTTCAATCGTGCCGGATTGTAATTCTGGATTTCGCAATAGCGTTTGGTAAGCAACGAAAAAGTCATAATAATCGATTAAAGCTGCTTCCAGATCGGGGTCCATCGATAAATTTGAATTGGGAAAATATTCGTGACACAACATGTGTTCTCCAAGTTCCAGATGAGCGCCACCGTGAGCGAAAATAACCGCATCGGTCAATAAAATTCCAGGTGTGTTAAATTTTCCGGGATTCGATGAATTTTCATAATTCATATAGGCCGCCAGGATTGTGTTGAATTTTCCGCTGAGTGATTTATTTCGGCTTAAAATAGCTGCTAAATCGTCGAGACTGGAATCAGGATTCCACACTTCGGTATACAGAAATTCAACCGGCGCCCGGGCGATCTCTTCCTGACCATATTGGGCGACGGCGTTCATGACGAGTTTAACATTAAGATATTTTTGAGATTCTTCAAGAAACTGATAATAAGTGCTTTTCAAAATTAGCGGATTTCCATCATAAGTAAATAAGGTGTCCAGATTTCCGATTTGGTCTACATGCCATCCGTCGAAATCCAATGCCTGAAATACTTTCGCTGTTTTGGAAAAAATATAATTCTGCCAATTCCGGTTAGCAGGATTCATGAAATATATATCATCAGCCCAGCCCTCGGGCATATTAAGAAAAAAGGGAACTTCGTGACATGAATCCCTGTAAACACCCCATTGCGGCTTGACGCCTTCATCAAATCCGGAAGACCAGGCGCCATACAATAAATTATAAGTCATGGTTTTCATATTCCGTCTATGAGCTTCATCAATATATTTTTCAATTGTGGTAAAATAAATAGTCCTGTTAGCAATATCCAACCAGGTTTTTTTCGGGTTTTCGGCGGTTCCTTTCAAAGGATCATGGTGCGCATGGTGCCAATCATAAAACTGAATTCCATTGATGTGATAGCGATTCAGTTTCCTGATTGCCTTATAAATTTCATCTTCCGACAATTGAGAGTATTTGGATAAAAACCCGTAGCGGGGATAAGTATTCCAATCGGATGAAACATCAACGCCGATATTCATCCGGTCGATTACGCGATGATTTTTTTCAAGTAAGATTTCGGTGAGATAACCGGCATAGTCTTTCTTCGGGGGTTGCCATATCCACTCGACAAAATCCGTGTTCTCCGGCGCTATGATTGTTTCTGCTATTCTTTGCCCCTCATAATAATAGCCAATCCGAAGTCTTTTGCCCTGTACCGGTTTGCTAAATTCTAAGCGGTATTTTACCGGCTCGCCGATACCGTATCTGGCTTTATCCGTTTCTATATATTTAAAAATATTTGCGCTTCTGTATTTCTGTATAGAATTTTTTCCGCATGAAAGAATTAAACCAATAACCACAAAATAAAGTGCGAATATTAATTTAAGTGTATAAGTTCGAATTTGAGGTTGATTCATTAAACATCCTTTATTTCGGGAAACATCAGAGAATGTTCCTGTTTGCAGAGTGCAAATTTCAGACCAGATAGTTGTTCTTTTTATCAAGCAGGGCACACATCAAATCCTTTTGCAATTAATAATAAGATATTTTGCAGGTAATATCAAACATGAATATATATCCCGAAAATCTTAAAGTTAAGCCCCCTGTTTTGAAGGTAACAGGATTATAGCGGTTATTAGGAGACAATTTTACCGGCATGTCAGATACACTCCTGTTTTAGAATGATCGGATGTTTTATAATTATGATAATAATTTATAAAATTGATAAAGCATATTGATCCCGGGTAACGATCTGAAATTTTCAATAATTGGGCAGGTAATTTTCTGATCTCCTTGAGAGATTATGTTTGAATTATCTTCCCCTTAAACAATCGAGTGTGGATTAATACTTTGGCCTGGTTTTTGACCTTACACTAAACATGAAAACTGATTTTTCATTAATAAACACAATAATCCTGACAATTTTTTACGTTCTGGTCTTGTTTACCGGCTTGATACAATCCGGTGTAAAATCATTTTTCCACTCCAGTCATTCCGGATGGCTAAAATCGATGCTTTCTTTTTTTGCGATCTCTGTTCCTTTTGTTTTGATTATATGCTTCTATTTCGGCAGGTTTTTTCAGGAAATTAATTATCTTTACCTGTTACTTATAAATATTTGCATCATTTTGACAATTTATTTTTTTGTTCATAATAAGACGAACTATCGCAGTATCCCCGAATTAATAGGTGATAAATTTGGTAAAAAAAACCGGCGCCTGGTTGCTGTATTTTTAATAATTTCAAATTATGGACTAAAACTGCCTGTTGTCATATTTGCTTTTGCTTGGTTTTTCAATATGGCTTTCGGCGCTCAATCTTTTCTGATACTGGTATCTTTGATCACATTTAGCGGAGTCTTTATAACTATTAGAGGTCTGTCTTCATCAATTCGCACAGGATCTGTAATCGGATTATCTTTGATAATAGCCACATTAATCCTGATGATTGACAGTTTCAGTAAGATAGGCACCACCTCTTTTATATATTTGCAGGATCAGGCTCTTCAGTCCGGAAAACTTATACCTAATCCCATCTTTTATATTGTAATGATTTTTATTGTAACCGGGATTTGGATTATTGATACTTATTCCCATCAACAGCTAATGATATCCCGGGATACCGGGTATAAAACAAAAGCTATATATGGAGCTGGTATTATCCTTGTTTTGCTATCGATATTTATTTTCACAACATTAAAAGAATATGGTTTTAACAACATCGCTTCCCCCGCTTATATTGAATACATTATCAATAGAGTGGAAACCAGTGGATTCTTTTTAATTTTATTAAGCAGTCTGTTTATTTCATCTTTAACTTCAATATTTATATCAACATCTGAAATAGCAACCTTCGATTTGTATAAAAGTATAAAACCCAATTCTGCCGAAAATGCGTTAAAATTAGTCAGCCGTTTATCTATCGTACTTTCGGTTGTCTTCACAATCTTGATCACACCGCTTTTTCCGGAGATAAATCTGCGCGTTATTTGGGCTTTAGTATCGTTCTATATAATCGCTGTAACGCCTATAGTTACAATAATAATCGCCGGATTAATTCATGCCAAACTCTCCGAAAATTCGGTGGGAATAACATTAGTGACGAGTTGGTTTTTGGGAATTATTGCCGGAATATTAATATCAACAGGAATTTTAAACCAGGCATATACTGTTTTTATATTTGTAGCCCTATTTTTTTACAGCATAGCCTGTCTTTTTATTATTCAAATGCTCAATAGAAAATATTTTGCTGCAAAGCTGCAGTACAATTCAATTTCTAAATAATGAATGTTTAATCACAAATAACAGAGAAGGAGACGAAATGAAAAAGAGTTTGTTAGTGGTTTTGATCCTTGCGGTTGTTGCTGTAAACCTGTTGATGGCTGAAATTCCGGTCACATTACAGGTGGACATGACGGTAAAGACTGCCGAGGAAGTGTTTACGCCTGGAACAGACCAGGTGACGGTTAGAGGAAGTTTCATGGATGAACTGGGTTGTTCCGGGGACTGGTTTCCCGATGAAGGGCCATATGTTTTAAGCGATGATGATCAGGATACGGTTTACACGATCACGCTGAATATGCCTGATTCAACGGATACCCGTACTTACGAGTACAAATTCCAGATTAATGACGCAATATGGGAGGGCGATCCTAACCGATCATTTACTGTCCAGTCACCGTCCGTTGTAGTGCCGGTTGATTATTTCGATCGTGACGATGTAGTCACAATATTATGCGTTAATTTTGTAAAATTCCGGGTAGATTTAACCGGTTTTTACGGTACCGGGCTTGGCTATTTTGATCCGTCAACAGATTCAATCAAAATTGAAGGATTCTGGGGAGACGGTGTTGCCGGAGAGCTATCTGATGCGTCAGCGAGATGGTTAGTAGAGGATGTCTGGGAACCGGGCATTTACAAAACTATGATAATCGTAAAAGCTGAAGAGGGTAAGAATCCTGAATTCAAAGCCCACGCTTTTCCGGAAGATCATTTTGAAAACTGGGGTTGGGAAACTTGT
>DPVY01000142.1 GCA_003527965.1 Fidelibacterota bacterium | reverse complement strand
TCTTCATTAAGATCGGTGGAGTTACCGAACTTAATGATATATTTGGTATTCCCAGTGAAGATGGTGTGCTTGCTGACATTCCGGTCACATTGCAGGTGGACATGACGGTAAAGGCTGCTGAGGATGTCTTTACACCCGGAGTAGATCAGGTCACACTCAGAGGAAGTTTCATGGACGAACTGGGTTGTTCCGGGGACTGGTTTCCCGATGAAGGGCCATATGTTTTAAGCGATGATGATCAGGACACAATTTATACGATCACGCTGAATATGCCCGGCGCTACAGACGGTCTTACTTACGAATACAAATTCCAGATTAATGACGCAATATGGGAGGGTGATCCCAACCGATCATTTACCGTCCAGTTTCCGTCCGTTGTAGAGCCGGTTGATTATTTCGATCGTGACGATGTCGTCACAAAATACAGCGTCAATTTTTTAAATTTTCGGGTAGATTTAACCGGTTTTTACGGTACCGGGCTTGGCTATTTTGACCCGTCAACAGATTCAATCAAAATTGAAGGATTCTGGGGAGACGGCGTTGCCGGAGAGCTATCTGATGCATCAGCGAGATGGTTAATAGAGGATGTCTGGGAGCCGGGCATTTACAAAACTCAGATAATCGTAAAAGCTGAAGAGGGTAAGAATCCTGAATTCAAAGCCCACGCTTTTCCGGAAGATCATTTTGAAAACTGGGGTTGGGAAACTTGTGACAACCATTCCTTTACTATTGGCGCTGACAGCGTTGCAATTAATATCGATTATGTTCCAAGTATTGTTCCTAAACTTGAGCCCTTAGAATCCGATCTTGATATTCTATTCTGTGTGAATGTCAGCAATGCCAAGAACCGTTTTGACGGCAGCATTGTAGATCCTGCGACAATAACTCATGTTGGCCTGAAAGGACAAAACAGTGTCCTTGGCGCCTGGGCTGGTGATTGGAGTTTAGCGGATACAACCGAAGGTTTGCTGTTAATGCTTAATGATTCCGGTAAGAACGGTGATAAAGTTGCCGGTGATAATATCTGGTCGCGTACAGTCACATTTCCAGCCGGAAATGAAGGCGGCCCCAGTCTCTACAAATACAGCGTCTATTATCCCGGGGGCGAAAGTTATGAAGACTTTGATAACGAAATGCTGCCGGGGAATGATCACTATGTCTTCATTAAGATCGGTGGAGTCACGGAACTTAATGATATATTTGGTGTTCCCAGTGTAGACGGTGAGCCTGTTGTTTCTATAGAAGAAAATACAGAAATATCAATTCCGAAGACGATGAAACTTCATCAGAATTATCCCAATCCTTTTAACCCGTCAACGGTAATTAGTTATGATTTGCCTAAGACGCAATTGGTCCAAATAAATATTTATAACATGCTTGGCCAAAAAATTGCTAATTTAGTCAATGATGTACAAAGCCCCGGGATATATAAGATTAATTTTGATGGATCAGGTTTGTCGAGTGGAATCTATTTCTACCAGATCCAGGCCGACGGATTCCAGCAAACAAGGAAAATGCTTCTTGTTAAATAAACTTTAAATGTCTAAATAAAATGCAGCGTATCTTAAAATACGCTGCATTTTATTTAATTACGTCTATTTGGAGTGTTGATAATTGGGATTTAAGGATAGAGCAATGGTACATTTATCTAGTAAATATTTCCAAAAATTTTGTATAGGTATCACGTTGATTGTAATAAGCCTGATGACATTACAGGCGGGAGTAACGGGGAAAATAGCTGGTCGGGTTATTGACGAAGAAACGATGGAACCGTTACCGTTTGTCAATGTAATGGTAAAGGGAACTTATATGGGTGCAGCAACCGACATGGATGGATTTTACTCCATCCTTAATATACCGCCCGGACGATATACAATATCTATTTCTATAATTGGATACAAGGCAATGACATATAAAGATGTTCCGGTATCAATTGATTTAACAACCGAACTAAATTTTAGTGTACCTAAATCTGCTATTGAAATGGATGAGATTATTGTATCAGCCAGTAGAAAACCACTGGTTGTAAGAGATCTTACTGCATCGACAGCCGTGATAAGTTCCGAAGATATTGGCTTTCTCCCGGTTGCAGATATAGGAAGCCTTATGGAACTCCAGGCTGGAGTTGTCGGAGGGCATGTCCGAGGCGGTCGCAGTGGTGAAATTATGTATGCTATTGACGGTGTACCTATTGCCGATCCTTACGATGGAGCAGTCGCAGTGGATATTAATAAAAATTCTGTTCAGGAGCTGCAATTTGTTAGTGGCGCATTCAATGCCGAATATGGAAAAGCCTTATCAGGGTATGTAAATATTGTGACAAAAGATGCGGATAACAGGATTAGATTCGGACTGGAGAATTATATTGGTGATCATATTAGTAATCACACGGAGATATTCCGGGCTATCGACAACATAAATCCATTAAGTATCTGGAATACCGAAGCTTACTTCAGCATGCCTATTGTTAAGGATAAAATTTATTTTCATACGGATGTCCGTTCTTTTACAAGTGATGGCTGGATGTACGGGAAATATGTGTTTAATCCCTGGGATATAACAATTAATAATGGACCTGCGACCCCCATTGAGTCGCGCTATACCTTTCAAAGCACCGGAGATAGCAGCTATGTTCCCATGAATTGGCGAGCAAAATATTACGGTCATATTAAACTGACCTTTAAACCGTTTAAAAATTTTAAAATAAATTTTAACAGCATTATCGATCAACTGGATTACCAGGATTATAACCATATGTTTGCCTATAATCCAAAGGGCTATCTAAAGCGGTTCAGTCGGGGAAATACTAACAGTCTGACATTTACACATATGCTCTCGGAAGCCACCTTTTATCAGGCGATCGTCTCATCTTTCAATAAAACCTATAAACATTATGTGTATGAGGATTATCAGGATTCACTATACACGGATTATCGTCTGCTTCAGCAGCAACCTATGGAAATGCCGAGTTTCCTTACTGGTGGTACCGAGAGCCAGCATTTCAAGCGTCAGACGGATAGTTACCTTTTTAAATTTGATCTAACGTCACAAATAAATAAAACCCATCAGATTAAAGCAGGTATTGAAGCAACAAAATACACATTAAATTTCAAGGATATTAATCTCTTGCAGGAACAGGGCTTGCCAAACCCTTCAGAGAGTATGAATCCCTATGTTAATATGATAGTAGCAAATCCTGATGATCCCGATGAAAATCTGGTAATTGATCTCTATACAAGAAAACCTATTGAATTTTCAACGTATATTCAGGATAAAATAGAGTTGAATAACCTTATTATAAATATCGGCGTACGGTATGATTATTTTAATTCCAATGGATTTGTATTATCTGACATTTCCGATCCTGATATATACCGCCCACGAAAATTAGAAAATACAAATAAGTCTATCGCGGAGCGGCGGGAATATTGGTATAAGGATGTAAGTTCCAAATCGAGTATAAGCCCAAGACTGGGTATTGCCTTTCCGATAACATCAACCGGAGTGGTTCATTTCAGTTACGGCTACTTTTTCCAGGTGCCGAATTTTGAATTATTATACCAAAATCCCGAGTTTAAGTTTGGAAGCGGTACAGGCAATATCGGTCTGGCAGGAAACGCCGATCTGAACCCCGAAGAAACAATTAATGGAGAAGTCGGTATCAAACAATGTATTACTGATGACATTGCCCTTGAAGTGACCGCATATTTTCGGGATATCCGCAATCTTGCGGGTACACGTGCCGATGAGATAATGATCTGGGGCGGTTCTTCATATTACCACCAATTGGTAAACAGTGATTTTGGCCTCGTAAAGGGCGTTATTCTGGCTTTTGATAAACGAATCTCAAACAACTGGGGCGCTGCAATCGATTACACCTACCAGGTAGCAAAAGGCAATGCTTCCGATCCGGCAGCTACTCGTAATCAGATTATTAGTGGTGAGCGTCCGGAAATCCAACTTGTCCGCCTTGACTTTGACCAGACTCATACGGTCAATGTCAACTTTTCCTATATTTCACCTTTGCACTACGGTTTCAGTATCATCGGAAAATATGGCAGTGGGTTCCCCTATACACCATCTCAGTCGATGAACATTTCGGAATTACTCACAAACAGCGAAAGAAAACCCGGTTATTTCAATGTGGATTTAAATATGTTCAAAGATTTCACCTTCAAAAACTATGATATAAGACTATTTACTCGTATTTATAATTTATTTGATAGAAAA
>DPVY01000266.1 GCA_003527965.1 Fidelibacterota bacterium | reverse complement strand
TATAGGGGTTCGCTATCTGTTCCCTAATCGAAAACATACCTCATATCGTATTCAATCCCAAATTTTTCTAAAAATTCCAAATACTCTTCTTTGAGCGCCTTTTTACGATGATGCTCTTCCCGATTTTTTACCACCTCATCAATTTGGGAATGGGAATAGGAAAACGCCCCGTAACCTTCCTGCCAGGCGAAGTTCCCTATCAGCATCCGTTTCTTTTTGATAAATTTAGATGAATTCTGTTTTATATCTCTAACCAGATCAGAAATAGCCTGGCCTGGATTTAATCCAATAAAAATATGGATATGATCCGGCATATTATTGATGACAATCAATTTGTGCCCCTTTTTTGAATGATCCCGGTGATATATTTTTGAATCTCGTCCTTGTGATTCTTAGGGAATATCTTTTCCCGGCCTTTTGTGCTATAAATAATATGGACATATAACTGGGTAAATGTATTCGCCATTTCTACCTCTCATAGCAAACTCTCCGCAAGCGGAGTCCTTCGTGACCTTACGGAGTTTAATTCTACTTAATATACCTTCTTGCTACTACAAATAGCCAACTCCTATGGAGTTTTTATATTCTATTTTAGAAACAGATATCTCGATAGTCAAATGTATTAATTTCATCAACATATTTTGTGTTAAATAATAGTTCAAATAACTATAATCCTTAAGCTGGCGCCAATGGATCGCAGGCGGGAAGGGATGAGCGGCCTTTCTTTTTCCAATAAATAACAGATAGTTCAGGTAATTTATCCTATTCTCCTTTTTTGGTTTATCATCCTTCCCCGATAGGGACTCCTTTCGGAGTGATGAACTCGGGATGACAGGTTAAGTTTTCAAATTTCGATAGTCATAAAGTGAGAAATATTCATAATCACTTTAATAATTCTGAGCCGGAGAAAACTAGTGCTATTCAATCGGATAAAGTTTTGCCGCCTTCTCTGCTGATGTGATAATTCCTTTGATCATCGCTGAACTAAAGCCGCCGTGTTCCATCTGATTCAAGCCGGAGATTGTACAGCCCTTTGGCGTTGTCACCCGGTCTATTTCATATTCCGGATGATTATTAAATCCAATGATCAATGAAGCTGCCCCTTTGGCGGTTTGAGCGGCAATTTTCAAAGCATCTTCAGAATTGAATCCGATTTCAATACCGCCTTGAGATGCGGCGCGGATCGCTCGTAAAAAAAAGGCGATCCCGCAAGCGCCTAAAGCCGTAGCTGCGCTCATCTGTTCTTCATCAATGATAATGGTTTTGCCGACAGTATTAAAGAGATATTGAGCTTTTTCAATGGCACGGGCTCTTTTATCTTCTGTAGCAAGACAGGTTATTGATTCTCGGATTGATATTGCGGTGTTGGGCATTGCCCTGACTATCGGGACATCTTTTTCAATAAGTTTTTTCGTCTGGGAAATTGTCAGACCGGTAACTACGGAAATCAAAATATGCTTTTCGGGCAGTAATTCTATGGCAATATCTTTTATTACCGATCTTGCCTGCTGCGGCTCTACACAGACAATTATTATTTCAGATTGCCGGACAGCTGCCCGATTATCTGAAGTAGTTTGAAAACCCTGCTCCTTAAATGAACTCAGATGTTCGACATGCCGCCTTGTCAGGGTGATTTCATTTTTACTGAAAAGGCCCGACTTGTCCAGTCCTTCCGCTATGGAAGTGCCGATATTGCCGGCGCCAATTATGGCAATGCCTTTGATGTTTCTCATTTTATTTTCTCCCAACAAATAGATAAATGGTAGTTAAGACCTTATACTTAATTTTTATTTGATTTATTGTTCCTCTCGGCAATAGGAATATATCTTTGCTTCTCACACACGTTTTTATAAGCAGGTCTGATTATTCTCTTAGATGTCATATTGGCTTCCTCAAGGCGATGCGCACACCATCCGGGTAAACGCCCCATGGCAAATATAGATGTAAAGAGACCTTTGGGAATTCCTATACAAGAATAAACAAAGCCCGAGTAAAAATCTACGTTTGTGCTAAGAATTTTATTCTTTTTGCCGCCTTTAAATTCGTCGAAAACTTTTGGCGCAAGATCTTCAATTGCCCGGTATAATTCATATTCGTCGAGTTTGCCCTTCTCGATTGCCAGCGCTCGTGCTCTTTCACGCAGCAACACGCAACGCGGATCAGAGAGGGTATAAACCGCATGACCAAATCCATAGATCTTTCCAAAACCGTCATACACCTCTTTTTTAAGAATTTTCATCAAATAATCCGCCAATTCGTCTTTGTCGGTCCTGTCACTAACATTATCTTTAATGTTATCCATCATTTCCAGAACTTTTAAATTTGCTCCGCCATGATAAATTCCTTTTAGTGATGAAATTGCCGCTGAAATTGCCGAATATGTATCGGTTCCGGCAGAACTCACTACCCGGACGGTAAAAGTGGAGTTGTTACCGCCGCCGTGCTCCGCATGAATTATAAGACAAAGGTCTAAAAGGTCAGCCTCAAGAGCGGTATACTTATCGCCTTTTAACATGTAAAGAAAATTTTCCGCCGTGCTCAAATTCTTTTTCGGATGTCGAATCGACAGTGTTTTTTTGTAATGAATGTGTTTTATGGCATTATAGGAATAAGCAATTATCGTCGGAAATTTTGCCAGTAAATCAAGTGTTTGCCTTGCGATGTTTTCCTCAGAGCGGTCTTCCGGATTTTCATCGTAAGAATAAAGTTCCAAAACAGCCCGGGCAATCACATTCATTACATTTTTCCCCGTGCCCTGATTCAAAATATTTTTCCTGAATGCCAGGGGCAGTTCGCGTCTTTGAGATATAAATGTAGAAAAACGCTCTAATTTTTCCATTGAGGGCATCTCGCCGGTTAGCAACAAGTAAGAAACTTCATCAAAACCTTGTCGTTTGTCTTTTTGAATCCCCTTTACGATGTCTTTTATACTTATTCCCCTGTAATAGAGATCCCCTTCAATGGGAATAATTTTGTCATTTTTCCTTTTATAGCCAACCACATCGCCAATATTAGTAAGCCCGACAAGCACACCGGTATGGTCTGGGGTTCTTAGACCTCGTTTTACATTATACTGCTGGTATAAATTTTTATCAATTTGACAAGCACTCTTCATTTTAATGCTCATATCAGAAATGTATTCGTTTTTAGCAGTCGTTTTCATAAAATTTACGTCCTCTCTAAAATTATGTTTATTTATATCAAGTCATATTAATAATTATTTCTTCGGCAAAATCTTCTGTTGAAACAAGGCTTGCCGCATCCATGTGTTCAAAAAGATCCGCAGTTACTTTTTTTGTTGCGATCGTTTTTTCAAGGGCTCTGTAGATCAGATTTGCGGCAGATTGCCAGCCGAGATATTCCAGCATCATGGCCCCGGAGAGAATCAAAGAACCGGGGTTTGCTTTGCCCGTACCCACAATGTCGGGAGCTGTTCCATGAGTAGCTTCAAATATGGCATGACCGGTTTCAAAATTAATATTGGCTCCCGGCGCCATCCCGATGCCACCTACCATTGCCGCTGCCAGATCGGAGATATAATCACCGTTCAGATTCAAGGTCGCAATTACCGAATGGTTTTCCGGATGCAACAAAATATCCTGTAAAAATGCATCGGCGATACAATCTTTGATGATCAATTTACCGTTTTCGATTGCGCTATTTAAAGCTTTATCGGCTGTTGTTTTATCTTTTTCATTTTTTATTTTCAGATAAGTATTCCAGGTAAATACCTTTTCGGCAAAGTTCATTTCAGCCAGCTCGTAACCCCATTTTTTAAAGCTGCCCTCGGTGAATTTCATTATATTGCCCTTATGAACTAAAGTAACGGAAGGCAGATTGTGAGCCAGGGCATAATCTATTGCGGCTTTTATCAGTCTCTCGCTGCCCTCTTTTGAAACCGGTTTGACACCAAAGGAAGATGTATCAGGAAACCTGACCCTGTTTTCTTGCATGTCATTCAGCAAAAAGTTTTTAAACTTTGTATTTTCAGGTGTTCCTGCCATGTATTCAATGCCGACATAGATATCCTCAGTATTTTCACGAAAAATATGGAAATTAACTTTCATTGGTTCTTTCACGGGGGAAGGCACACCCTTAAACCAACGCACGGGGCGCAAACATGTAAATAAATCAAGCTTTTGACGCAAGGTAACATTTAAGGAACGAATACCGCCGCCAACCGGGGTTGTCAACGGACCCTTTATTCCGACTATATACTTTTTCAGCGCCGCAAGCGTTTCTTCGGGCAGCCGCTCCCCGGTTCTTTGATATGCTGTTTCTCCGGCCAAACCTTCCCGCCACAGAATTTTTCGCCTATTCCCAAAACCGGTTTTTACCGCAGCGTCGATAACTTTTTTTGCCGGCTTCCAAATATCCCGCCCAATTCCGTCACCCTCGATAAATGGAATTATCGGGGCGTCGGGAACATTTAAAGTTCCATTTTTCATCGTGATTATTGTTTCCGTCACCTTGTTTTCTCCCCTTTATGCTTTTTTGCGAATAAGATTTAAAGAACTTCCTGCTTTAAACCATTTAATTTGCTGTTCATTATAACTGTGTTCGGCTAATATTGTATCGGTTTCTTCATTCTTATGCTTAATGATAATTTTTAGCGGTTTTTCGGGTGCGAAATCTTTCAGCCCGACAACACTAATCGAATCATCTTCCTGAATACAGTCATAGTCGTTTTTATTTTTAAAAGTAATGGCAAGAAGCCCCTGCTTTTTCAGATTGGTTTCATGAATTCGTGCAAAAGATTTTGCCAATACCACCCTGACATTTAAATGGCGTGGCTCCATGGCGGCATGTTCCCTTGAAGATCCCTCCCCGTAATTTTTCCCCGCCACGATTATTGAAGATATACCTCTCTTTTTGTAATCTCGGGCTACCTGAGAAACGGGATGGTATTTGCCTGTTATTCGGTTTTTAACACAATTTGTTTTTCCGTTAAAATTATTCACGGCGCCCATTAACAGATTATTAGAGATATTGTCCAAATGTCCACGATATTTTAACCAGGGGCCGGCCATAGAGATATGGTCTGTTGTGCATTTCCCTCTTACTTTTATCAATAAAAAAAGATCGAAGAAATCATTCCTGTCCCAAGGCTCAAAAGGTTCCAGCAATTGCAGCCTGTCCGAATCCTTATTGACAATAATCTGAATATTATTTCCATCGTCGGGAGGAGAAATAAATCCTGATAGCGCAACATCGCTATATAAACCGCCTTTGGGCAGTTCGTCGCCTTTGGGCGCTTCAAGTTTAACCTCAGCGCCATTTTTATTTTTCAAAGTATCTGTTTCCGGATTAAAAGTCAGGTTGCCGGCAATGACTAATGCAGTCACGATTTCCGGCGAAGCTATAAAGGCGTATGTGTTTGGATTTCCATCATTACGCTTTGCAAAATTGCGGTTAAAAGAAGTGACGATGGAATTTTTCCGCTCCGGATGGGGATTATGGCGCTTCCATTGTCCAATACAGGCGCCGCAGCTGTTAGCCATGACTATGCCGCCAAAATTTTCCAGGTTTTCAAGAACGCCATCCTTTTCACATATTTGGCGGATTCGCTCGGATCCCGGGGTAATGATGTATTCAGCTTTTGCTTCAAGTCCCTTTTCTTTGGCTTGTTTTGTAATCGAGGCTACTCTGCTCATGTCCTCGTAAGAAGAATTAGTGCAAGAGCCGATCAGCCCAACGTCAATTTTTTCGGGGAAATCGTGTTCTTTTACTATGCCGGCAAATTTTGACAATTCCCAGGCTTTGTCCGGAGAGAAAGGACCGTTGATATACGGTTTCAAAGTATCCAGATTGATCTCGACAACCCGGTCATAATGGTTTTCAGGGGACAGATATACATCTTCGTCGGCTTGTAAGCAATTTTGAATTTTATCGGCTACTTTAGCGACTTTTCCCCTGCCGGTGGCTCTCAGGTAAGTTGAGATATTTTCATCATAGGGGAATATGGAAGTTGTCGCCCCGACTTCTGCGCCCATATTGCAGATGGTCGCTTTGCCTGTGCAGGAAAGAGATTTTACCCCGTCGCCAAAATATTCAATAATTGTATTGGTTCCACCTTTTGTCGTTAAAATTCCTGCAAGTTTTAAAATAACATCTTTCGCGGAAGCCCAGCCTTTAAGTTGCCCGGTAAGTTTAACCCCGATAATTTTGGGTATTTTCAATTCCCATCCCATTCCAGCCATTACATCAACTGCATCGGCTCCGCCAACGCCAATTGCTATCATACCCATTCCGCCCGCATTAACCGTATGAGAATCTGTTCCTATTATCATTCCGCCCGGGAAAGCATAATTTTCCAGTATAATCTGATGGATTACGCCGCTGCCCGGTTGCCAAAACCCTATTCCAAATCTGCCGGACGCAGATTGCAAAAAATCATAGACTTCTTCGTTCTCATCCAGAGCATTTTTCAGATCCTTTTCAGCGCCGAAATCAGATCGGATAAGGTGATCGCAATGGACTGTAGTTGGAACCGCTATTTTTGATTTGCCGGAATTGATAAATTGCAGCAGCGCCATTTGAGCGGTAGCGTCCTGCATCGCGACTCGGTCCGGAGAGAAAAGGGCGTAGTCTTTCCCTCGTGAAAAGGGGCTTGCCATTTCTCCGTTTAAGTGACTGAATAATATTTTTTCCGTTAAGGTCAATGCCTTGCCGTATCTGGCGCGAACCGTTGCTATACGTTCCGGCAGTCTTTCATAAACCTGTTGAATTATATCCCAATCAAGCAAAACATTTCTCCAAATTATAGAGTGTGTTGAATGTTTTCAAAAGTATTGGAACTTTTGATGTTAAAATATAAGAGATGATGGTCAATATTGCAAAGAAAGTTAACACGAATCATAAAATACTTCAATACTTATCTGTTATAATGCATTCGCTTTATTATTGTAACCCTAACAAGATGGGACATAATTCCTCGTCTCCCAAATTGTGTTGATCATTTAAGACGTAAAGTCAATAGCCCGGCTCCGCAAGGTCAGAGTCGGACTATTAGAATTAATCCTGAATTGGGAGGCGTTTATGCCCCGGCGTTAGATAATTTGCAAAAAAACGACAATTCCTGTTTTAAATTATTTTCCCTCAATCTCCTTTGCCAGATTTTTGCATTTATAAAGGTTGTGTAACGCCTCAGTTATATAGGCGCTATGCACGGCAACTGCCCGGTTTTTGATTTCATCATAAACAAATCGCCCCGGCAAACTTTCTATATTTCCGTCAAATATTAATCCGACTATTTCGGCTTTTTTATTAATTACCGGAGAGCCTGAATTTCCGCCAATAATATCACAGGTGGAAACGAAATTTACCGGCGTCGACAAATCAAGTTTTTTCTGCCGATCCCAAAAACGCTGCGGCAGGGAATAATCGTCTTTTTGATCAAAGCTTAAAGAGCGGTCGAATAAACCGTACAGGGTTGTTTTATAGGGCGCCTTTGTCCCGTTCATGGGGTAACCCTTGACCGTACCATACGCCAGACGTAAAGTAAAGGTGGCGTCCGGATACATATCTTTTCCATAAACCGCAAAACGTGCTTTGGCAATTTTTTCACTCGCAGGTGTCAGAACACTCTCAATGTTTTCACGATACCATTTTTCGCTGGCGCGCATCATTGGATCTAAATTTCGGGCTAAAACAATCAGGGGGTCGGAAGATGCATTTACCGCATCTTCGCCGCCTTCGATGAGTTTTTTTCGCAGGTCAACATCATCCAGCTGTGTGCCATTGATAAGTGCTCTGGCAATTTCTTCAGGTGTGCGATTGCCTAACACAATTTTAATAAATTCATCATCCGGTGTTAATTCATCTAAAGACATCTGTAAAGCGCCTGCTAAAAGCGCCTCTTCCAAATCTCTGTAAATTGGCGCGGGAGAGAATAGCCGGAATTTAAGTTGGGGAAGTTCGGAGTCGTGATATCCATCAAGCCGTTCGGCGTCAGGTTTTGGGACTTCTGTGACGTAACGAACAATGATCTGGGCAAATCCGGCCATTTTTGAGCCAAAGATGCGACGGTAGAAGCGCTCTTTTGCAATAGTGACATTTTTTTCAATTGTCTTATCAATTGTATCCCAGGCGTCGCCATACTCTTTTTCCCATTCAGGATTTTCAGCAATAAGTTTACGAAAATTCTCTTCATCGGTTTTACGTTTCGCCATCAGATTTTCATCTAACAAGCCACTTAATTCACCGGTCAGCGCCTTTTTTCCATTCTCAAGACCAAAAATCTGTACTAAGGCACGCCGTTCCTGTTCGGGTCCTTTTTTCATATATTTATGGAGTATCTGTAAACGTCTATCGATGTATTTTAAAATCAATGGATAGTTGAAATCGCGCTGAAACTCAAGACGAGAGTAGGTGTATAAACGGTCCGTGGAGCCGGGATTGCCCGGAACGAAGACCAGTTCGTCTTCGGCGGCGCCTTTTGAGTTCCATTTAAAATAATTTTTGGATTCTACAGGCTTATCATTTTCATACACTCTGAAGAAAGCCACATCGAGGTCATAGCGCGGATAGGTGAAGTTATCGAAATCCCCGCCATAATAGGCTGCCTGACGCTCGGGCGCGAATACCAGGCGCACATCGGTATATTTTTTATAGCGGTACAACCAGTACTCGCCGCCATGATATAAGCTGATGACGTTTGAGCGTAGTCCGGTTTCGTCGAGGCTCTCCTTTTCAATTTTGGCGATTTCGGCTTTACGTGCCTTTAATGCCTCAACTTCATCCATGTCCTCTTGCATGGCGGAGCGGACTCTTTGGGTGACGTCATCCATTGATATCAAGACATTGACTTCCAGGTCCGGACATTTATGCTCATCTGCCATTTTTGAGGTAAAAAATCCTGTATTAACATAATTTTTTTCTTCTGTGGAAATCTTTTGCAACTGACCAACGGCGACATGGTGATTGGTCATGACCAGACCATTTGGGCTGACAAAAGAACCGGAGCCGCCGTCCATAAAACGTACACTGGCAAGACGGACCTGATCAAGCCATTCCTGTGTCGGGGTGAATCCGTATTCCTTTAACTGCTCCGTCGGCGGATTGTCAAATGTCCACATCCCCTCATCAGCAAAAGCAATAATGCTGATGGATGTGCATATCAAAAGCAACAGAAAGAGATTTGAAAATATCAAATGATGATTGCGCTTGAACATGTCTAACCTCCTGTTTGGATTATAATTTCTTTTATTGCGGCTTTATTGGTTTCCGTTATCATATTAAAATCTAACAATACAGCTACAGATTGACAATTACTTTCTCAAGGTATTCTTCGTTGTAAATTCCAACTGAAAAGTTTACCACCTTTCATTAGTTATTCTTCATCCATTTTTCAGTTTCACTGGCTCTGTAAGATTGGCCATTCATATTAACTATCCAGGCCTTATGGGTCAGCCGGTCCACCAATGCCGCGGTGAGCACGGGATCACCAAATAGCTCCTGCCAGCGGTCGAAAACAAGATTGGTTGTAATAATGGTTGATCGCCGTTCACTTCTCAAAGACAATAGGGGAAACAATAATTCCGCGCCCTGTTTGTCAAACGAGATATAGCCAAACTCATCACAGATCACCAGGTCATACTTCTCAAAGTTATTTTCCATTCTCCGCAGGACTTTTTCAGAACGGCTTTCTTTGAGTTGCGTAATCAAAGAAGCCACATTGGCAAACAAAACCTTGTATCCGTCCAGACAGGCTTTGACTCCCAAGCCAATGGCTAAATGAGTTTTGCCCGTGCCAGGATTACCAGCCAGAATGACATTTTGTTTATTCTCAATAAATTGAAGTGATTTCAGAGCAGCCAGTTTATTGCGGGCGTTTTCTGGCAGATGATCTATATCCAGATCTTCGAGATGTTTTTTATAAGGAAATTTTGCCTGACGGATTCGTGACAGCCTGCA
>DPVY01000154.1 GCA_003527965.1 Fidelibacterota bacterium | reverse complement strand
CGGTGATTTACAGAATAGTGATAAAACAAATAGGTTTCAAACAATCGTTAATAGACAATATTAAATAATCAATTAACAGGAGGTGTACTATGCCCAGAGGAGATGGAACGGGTCCTAACGGAATGGGACCGATGACAGGCAGAGCAGCCGGCTATTGTGCCGGATATGACCGACCGGGTTTTGCCAATCCGTTAGTGGGAGGCAGAATGGGATTTGGCAGAGGATTAGGGCGTGGATTTCGCGGTGGTTTTGGTCGGGGCTTCGGAAGAGGTTTTGGCTATTACCAGTCCGCTCCGGCTTACTATGAAGCGCCGGTCAACCGGACAGCGCCGACCAGAGAGCAAGAACTGGAAGCGCTGAAGTCCCAGGCTGCCAATTACGAGCAGGGGCTCCAGGATATTAACAGACGGATCAGTGAATTGGAAGCCGAATCCAAATAAGGTTAAAGGCGAGTGGGGAATTGACGTGCTCCATCCGCCTTAATCCTTTTTTCATTATCATTTGAATCATTGATGAATTGGCTTAAGAGGCAGGTAAGGAGATTTTAATGCCCGGATATGAATTTGGCAAAGGATATCAAGGTGGCTGCAAACATGCCGGGCGCAGAGGCTTTTCTCAAAAGCGATATCGCCGACATGGCCTTAATATTAAAAGGAATTAGGAGCCGTTATATGTACGCTTACGGTCCGGTGCCGTCCAGAAGATTGGGAAATTCAATCGGTGTGAGTCCGATACCGGCTAAGGTCTGTTCCTATTCATGCGTTTACTGCCAACTGGGGCGAACGCGACAGCTTCAGGCAAAACGTCAATATTTTTTCCCTAAAGAAGATATTTTTCAGGATATTAAAAAAGTCGTGGAATCATCACCTGCCGATGTGATCACGTTTGCGGGCGATGGCGAGCCGACGCTTTGTAGTGATTTGGGTTGGCTGATTCGAACGGCGAAGCAGGAATTCGGATTGCCGGTAGCGGTCATTACCAATGGATCGCTCCTTTTTCACGAGGATGTTCAGAAGGATTTGCAGGCTGCCGATATTATTTTACCGACCCTGGATGCCGGCGATCGGGAGACATTTCATCGAATTAATCGTCCCCACGGATCGATTACCTATGCAATGATGATTAATGGTTTATCAGATTTTAGAAAGGGCTTTTCCGGCCAAATCTGGCTGGAAGTTATGCTGGTAAAAAATCTAAACGATTCGAATCGACAACTTTTTAGCATTCGGGATGCTGTTCATGCGATAGAGCCGGACAAAATATTTATCATGACGCCGATCCGCCCACCCGCGGAAGACTGGGTAGAATGTCCGGAGCCGGAACGCGTCCGGGTTGCAGAGGAAATGTTGTCGGAGGCGATTACCGTATTGGATCGTGAAGAGGGCGATTTCGGCGTCTCCGAATTTGCCGATGCTGCAGAAGCCATTCTGGAAATTTCCGCCCGGCATCCGTTGCGGCTTGAACAGGCTCGGGCAATTGAACGGAAATTTGGCGAAGCGGGTACTATCGAGCAACTTCTTCAAGATCAAAAGATTACTATCAATCGGTATCGCCAATCCGATTATATCAGACCTGAAAAGGCAAAAAATATTCCGAAATCAGCATCAGACTTATCTACCAACATATCTGTTGATCAAATAAAATGCTGTGCCTATCGGGTGACATTAGATTCAAGTGACCAAAAGAAACGGTATCGGGTAATTTTGGCGGACGGATACTATAACAGCTTAGCCCGGGGAAGCTTGAGTAAAGAGGAACTCCTGGAAACCTGCTTTCGGTATTTTTTGAATAATGCCCTGCTGGAGCGGTTGGAATCCAAATTTTCTCTCAGAGATTTCGGCGAGCAGTTTCCGCAGTTTGAAACTGATATAAGAAACGCGATTGCAGCGGATAAGAGGTGAAACCATGCTGATAAAAATCGTTTATGATAATACAACATTCCGGGATGACCTGCAGAGCGATTGGGGCTTTGCGGCTGTCATTGAGGTCGAGGGCAAAAGGATTTTGTTTGATGCAGGCGCCGATGGCGATATTCTATTGGGGAATATGCAAAAAATGGGTATCGATCCGGCGTCTGTCGACACGGTGTTTATTTCTCATCATCACTTCGATCATACCGGCGGGCTGGGCGCTTTTTTAGCAAAGAATAATAAAGTGACGGTCTATGTTCCCGCGTCACTGCGGGGCGTGAGAAACGCTGCCGAAGTGATACCTGTGTCGGAGCTGCTCCGTATCGGAGACCGGTTGTTTTCCACCGGTGAACTGGGCGGCATAGAACAATCACTGATTATTGAAACTGAAAAAGGGACAGTGTTGATGGTCGGCTGTTCCCATCCGGGGCTGGGAAAGATTATGCAAGCGGCGGAAGCTCACGGCAACATCTATGCAATTGTAGGTGGGTTTCATGGTTTTAAAAAATACGAGATATTAGGAGATATTAAATATATTTGCCCGACTCACTGTACTCAGGCAATCAGGCAACTTCAAGAGCGGTATCCGGAGAAATATATTTCGGGTGGCGTCGGCGAAGTGATAGAGTTTTAATTGAATAAAATTGGAAGGATAATATTTTGACAGAACAACGAGACCGAATGACTGAAATTTTGGAACAGGATAAGCGCATTGAGAAAAACCTGGAAATTATCCGGAACCGCATTTTCGTTTTCAGCGGCAAGGGCGGTGTGGGGAAAAGTACAGTTGCGGTGAACCTGGCCTATTCCCTGCTGAAAGCAAAATTAAAAGTAGGGCTATTGGATGCGGATATCACCGGGCCTAATATCCCGCAAATGGTTGGTCTCTCCGGTATGCCGGAGATGATGGATCAACATCAGATATTGCCGCAAATTAAAGAGGACTTACGGGTGATTTCGATTGCCCCGCTGATTCCGAAAGATCAGCCCGTGATCTGGCGGGGACCCTTGCGGTCGGGTACAATTTCCCAGTTTTTAGCCGATGTGGTCTGGAACGAACTGGATGTCCTGGTGACCGATCTGCCTCCTGGAACCGGTGATGAGGTGTTGACGGTTTCCCAAAAAATGCGACCGCAGCTGGCGATTGTCGTGACGACTCCGCAGGAAGTATCTCTGCTCGATTGCCGGCGGGCGGTGAATATGGCGAAGAAACTGAGTATTCCGAAAATTGCGGTTGTGGAAAACATGTCGGGACTGATTTGTCCGAAATGCGGCGAGGAAATTGATTTTTTCGGAAAAGGCGGCGGTGAAAAAATGGCGGAAGAGATGGGCGTGGCGTTTTTAGGTCGGATTCCCATGGAAAAAATCGGTCGTGAATGTGGCGATGCCGGGACTCCGGTGGTGCTAAAATATCCCGAATCAAAAACAGCCCGGGCGTTTGCCGGGATTGCCCAAAACGTGATCGAACTGTTATAGCGAGAAACCGGAGAATATATGAAAATTGCCATAGCCAGCGGGAAAGGCGGGACCGGGAAAACGACACTTTCCACTAATCTGGCTGCCTACCTGGCTGAAAAAGAGTCCGTCGTATTAACCGATCTTGATGTGGAAGAACCCAATTCCGGGCTCTTTATCCACGGAAATTTGATTAATCGGGAAGATAAATATAAGGCGGTTCCGCGGTGGAATTCCGACAATTGCACCCTTTGCGGCAATTGTCAGAAAGTGTGCAATTTTCATGCAGTGATTCAGCTGGTTGACCAGATAATGGTTTTCCCGGAATTGTGTCATAGCTGTTATGCCTGTTCGGAATTATGTCCAACGGGTTCGCTGCCGATGATTCCTGAAAAGATGGGTGAACTCCGGGAATATCAATCGGGGAATTTGCATTTTGTTGAGAGTAAACTGGATGTCGGTCAGGAGCAGGCGGTGCCGCTGATTGCCCAAACCAATAAGTACGTGGATGAAAAATATTCAGATGAAATAATCAAACTCTATGATTCGCCTCCGGGAACTTCCTGCCCCGTAATTGAAGTCACCAAGGATGCGGATTTCGTGATACTTGTCACTGAGCCGACGCCATTTGGTTTGCATGACCTGACATTGGCTGTGGAAACTATGCGGGAACTTGATAAGAAGTTTGGTGTGGTTGTGAATAGATATGGAATTGGAAATGATGATGTGATAGATTATTGTGAAAGTGAAAAAATTCCTGTGATTGCGAAAATTTCCAACAGTCGGCGAATTGCCGAACTCTATTCAAGAGGAAGGCTGCTCTATGGGGAAATACCAGAATTGAAAGATGAACTTGTGAAAGTTTTTGACTTCGTTAAAGGGAATTTAGACAGAGGTGAAACGTGAAAGAGATTGTGGTAATTTCCGGAAAAGGCGGAACAGGTAAAACCTCTATTACAGCATCTTTTGCCTATTTGGGTGGAGGGGAAATTGTAGTTGCCGACTGCGATGTCGATGCCGCCGATTTGCACCTGTTACTGGAACCGGATTTCAAAACAGCTGAGGATTTTTACAGCGGTGTGATTGCGAAAATTGATCAAGATGCTTGTACTAAATGTGGTAAATGCGCTGAAGTTTGTCGCTTTGGAGCTATACCGGTAATTGATGGTCAATATGTTGTTCAGCCGCTGGATTGTGAAGGTTGCGGATATTGTGCCCGCATCTGTCCGACCGAAGCGATTGCGATGAATTTGCAGAATGTTGGTGAATGGTATATTTCGACGATTAAAACCGGTAGTTCGATGGTACATGCCCGGTTGGGGATCGGCGCGGAGAATTCAGGCAAATTAGTTGCTAAAGTAAAAAACGAAGCCAAGAATATTGCCGAAGAGCAGGACAGAAAATATGTGCTTGTTGATGGATCTCCCGGCATCGGCTGTCCGGTAGTTTCGTCGCTTTCGGGCGCTAATTTTGTGGTGTTGGTAACTGAACCTACAGTTTCCGGTATTCACGATCTGAAAAGAGTTTATGAATTGGTCAAGAAATTTGGAATAAAAACCGGTTGTATTATTAACAAAGCCGATTTAAATAATACGGTTGAAAAGGAAATTTTACAATTTTTATCTGAGAACGATATTAACCACATAGCCAGTTTGCCTTATGATGAAACTTTTACCGAGGCGATGACAAATGGTCAGACTATTGTTGAATTTGGAGAGAGCCGGGTGAAAAATCTAATAGAGCAAAGTTGGGATAAAATCAAAGATATAGCTTAATCAATGTAGAAATGGAGGAAACATGAAAATAGTGTTTACAACAAAAGGATCAGAATGGGAGTCAAAAATTGATCCGCGATTCGGTAGAACGGAATATTTTTTAATTTATGATGAAGAAAGTGATGAACTGTCTTCTTTTGACAACCGGGCGATTAACGATGTCGCTCATGGCGCCGGACCTCAGACGGCTCAAAAACTTTTCGAACTTAAACCAGATGTTCTGATCACCGGTAATGGGCCCGGTGGAAATGCCGCCCGGGTACTGGGAAGCGCCAACATCAAAATTTTTGTCGGCGCCGGAGAAATGACTGCAAAAGAAGCCTTTGAAGCCTATAAAAAAGGTGAATTAAAGGAATTCTAATTTGTGAATAATGATGTTTGCAAATGGTATCCGGTTTGCCCGATGAAATGGTTTTTTGAGAACGGCAAACTTGACGGAAAATGGGTTAATGATTATTGCTTTGGCGACCGGACAAAATGCGTTCGTTACAAAATGGAGGAAGACGGGAGGTGTCACCCCGACAATATGCTGCCCGATGGGAAGATAGATGAGAGATTACAATATTGACAATAAGCCGGATGTATTGTCCTAAAATAGG
>DPVY01000198.1 GCA_003527965.1 Fidelibacterota bacterium | reverse complement strand
TTTTAGGACAATACATATTGTCAATTCCCTATTGTCTATTATCCAAAGTCTACCACCCTTTTGACTTTCGACCTTCGACTTTCTATTTACTATTTCTATATTTCGCGTTGTAAAATAATTCCCGTCGAGTCATATAAATGCCTTAATTGCTTTACCATTTCCTCCGGGGGAATCTGCCGTAAAACTTCTCCCGTATCTTTATCAATCACTCTTATTATCGATTTGCTAATTTGATCATCATAGTGAAATGACAATTTTGTGCTGAAGGAGTGTACAAATTGGTTTACTCTGGATACTAATTCCGGCAAATCCAGATCCGGTTTTGCCATCCCAACAGAATCGTCATCGGATTCATTATTTAACGCAAGATCGCGATTAACATTTTGATTCTCAGTTACACTTTCCTCAATTGGCTTTATTGACCCAGTTGATGATGGTATTGCTCCTATATTGTCCATGATAGCCTCCTTGTTCCATTATTGGAACATGCTAAAAAACGATTGTTGACTGCTTATTCTTGACATGGCGTCTTGTAACCTTGCAAATTCGTCACGTAATTGAGTCTCCCTTTTCAACAGCCATTCATCCATTGAAGATATTCTACCACTGAGATACGTAACCTGGTCATCAATATTTTTTTTGCTGTTGTCAATTGTTCCGCCCGTCTTTACAAAGTTACTTATAAAACTGTCAATCTCTACCGCTATGCCGTCAGATGCTCTGAATAAATCGGATACATTGGCAGTATTTGATTCTAAAGCCTCAGTGAATTTCTCCGAATCTGTAATTGATAATAAACCTTTATCGTCTGCCTTTATGCCAATCGAAAATAACCGTGAATAATCGGAATTATTCACTCCCGATACTGCGCCGGAAGCAATTCCGCGTAACTCGTTTATTATTCTCCTGTATGTGGTATCATTAGAAAGAGCGCCCGCCTTATATGTGGCTGGATCCATTTGTGTATTGGTTCTCAAAAATGTGAGAGCCTCATTATAAGCATCCAGAACCCCCTTTACTTCCCCCTTCACCGATTCCGTATCCACATTCACGGTAATTGTTTCCGTCGTAGAAAATGTACTCAGCAACTGCAATGTGACGCCGGTTAACGCATCGGTTACATTATTACTGTCCCGGTAAAATGTCAAACCATCCATTGTAAATTTAGAATTAAGTAAACTATCCGTGGCGCTTGTACCAACAAATGTCATATAGCCACCGGATGTTCCCGAAGATTGAACAGCGGCGTTCACTTCCAATGACTGTAAGAGATTATCCGCACTATCGGTAAAATCCAATCGATAAGTATATCCGGACTGCTCGGTTCGAAGCACTAACCGGGATTTTCCTGATTCTTCGTTCACAACAGACGCATACACGACCTCATTATTTTCTATTGTTTCAGAAGAAACGGCGTTAAACATTGCAGAATTGATGGCGCCGGCGATATCTGCCAGAACCTGATCATCATTCTGTGAAAATTTATCCGCCGTCATCAAAATATTTATTGAAACTCTGTTAGACGGATCTTCATCGGTGGGATGAGCGAGTTCAATTTTGAATGTTTGATCGGTGCTAAAACCGCTAAAACTTGTGTCGCTGTCGGTAAACTGTTTTGACACACGGGTATCGGAAACAGCGAGACGATCAACGGAAAACGTGTGATTCCCCAATCCGGCTGAAGAGCTTGCCGATACGGTAAATTTATCGGTATCGCTGCTGGTTGCAAGTTTAGCGGCAAAATAATCGGTTATCGGATCATTCAACCGTTCCGCCTTAGATTCAAGCGCTGATAATTTGGAGTCCAGCTCTGACAGAATATTTTTCCGGCTATTCAGAGTATCTTTCTTAACAACTAAATCATCACGGGGGCGCGACTCAAGCGCCAAATATTGACCTATTAGCTGTTCGATAGATGATTGATTAGTAAAAATCGAGCCTGCATCTATTGCCATTTTTGCACCTTAGGTAATCCTCATGGCTTCCGACCATGTTTTTCTTAAATCATCAAGCAAATTCCTTGCTTCATTGAAGTTATTAGAATTGATCTGATTAAGTATATAGTGATAAAGCTGAAAAAATTTGGTTGCAATATTTTTCTCACTATCAAAATTCAAAGAGTTAATCAATGCCTGAACCGCCTGGCTGGCTTTCATCCTATCTCTCCGGCTACATGCAATTATCGCTGCATCGTATATATAAACAATAAGTTGCTCCGGACTTGCCGTAAGTATTTTCTGAACCAGATATTGATTTGTCTTAACAGATTCCCTTTGCATATAACTACCCGACACTTGCTTAATCTCCTATTTTCATCGTCAATTTTCATGCCACAGCCTTTAAATGCTTTGTTATTCTCAAATAACTCCGTCGTAAGCATTAGAATTCACAAGTATTTTCGTTCTTAATGAGAAGAACGGAGGTGGGAAATAACTGCCCACCTCCATCCAATTTCTACCATCCACCTGTTATACTTACCGGAACAGGGACAGTACAATTTGAGGATCAGAATTCGATTGAACGAATGACGACAATGCAGTCTGCTGCAGGATCATCAGCTTCATCACCTCCATCTGCTCTTTGGCAAAATCGGCGTCTTCAATCTTACTCCTTACCGCCTCGGTATTGGTAATCGCCACAGAGAGATTCGACTCCTTCGTATCAAGACGGGCTTTGTATTGACCGACTTCCTGAATCGACCCCGATAATGCATCAATAGCAGTACTAAGTGTCGAAATAGCTGCGGCTGCAGAATCAGCGCTTGTCAGATCAATAGCGCTAATATCAGTACCACCAGTACCGCCTATTGCATTTGAAGTGGCGGAATCCAGAGTGACTGAAAGAGTGTCCGTCTCCTGTTCACCGGTATGAAATTTTAAAGCGTCCGGAATTTCGCCGATCAAAGCGTAACTATTGAATGTGGTGCCCTCGGCAATCTCATCAATTTCAGTTACCAGTGCCTTAACCTGGTTGTGTATCGCTGTCATCTGTTCTCCGGACAGCGACCCGTCAGCCGCCTGGGTGGCTTTCTCCTTGCAGGTTTGCAGAATGTCCATGATGTTCTGATAGCCGCCCTCAGCAACGTTCAATACGTTCTTGGCGTTACTGACATTATCAAGAGCAACCGAAAGACCCCTTTTCCGACTTTCCAAACTCCTCGCCAGAGCGTAACCTGCCGGATCTTCTCCGGCCGAATTGATCCTTTTCCCTGTCGCCAACCGCAGTTGATGAACGCTCATTTTGTCATTAATTTGCATTAACGAATTGAACGACTTCAAAGCTTCAATGTTAGCGCCGATTCTCATTAGATCACTCATCGTAACCTCCTTGTTTTTCAGGGCTTCCCTGCCCAATTTCGACGGCTTTTACTTTTTCTTTGAATGTTGGCGCCGCCAACTAACCAATATCCAACTTCAATAAACTTCTACTCTTAATATCGTCTTGCCGGGGAGTAACTTGATTTTTAACGGCGAAAACAGTGGTGGGAAATTTTTTCAAAATATTATTCAGTAAAAATCAGTAATAACCGATAATAAATAACAATCAATTATAGTCTAAGGTCGAAAGTCTAAGGTCGAAGGTCAAAAGTCTAATGTCGAAGATCGGGATTTCTCTTCGTTCAACTTATTAGAGGGGAATCTTTCCAAATCCCCCTTAGAAGGGGGAATAAAAGGGGGATGTGATCAAATGAATGTCTGTCCCGTAGCGACGAAGGAGCTTATCGGGGGCTGTACGGGATCGAAGGTCCAATGTCAAAGTGAGATTTCATTTTACGACTTTAGACTTTAGACTTGGAGCTATGAACAGTGTATTGTCCTAAAATAGGT
>DPVY01000106.1 GCA_003527965.1 Fidelibacterota bacterium | reverse complement strand
ACTACCATACTAACATACGATGGCAGGAACCATAAAAAGGTTCATCAGCCCGATTTCTACCGCAACCGGTGTTTTGAATTCCGGATCCACTATTCTGAGCAGCAGCAGTCCACTGGACACGGTACCGGTTACTGTGCCGTATATCGTTACTGACCGTTCGATGTTGTACGACCAGAGTCTCCGTCCAAAAAATATCACCATGAAAGTTGTAGTGAAGCCACTGATCAGTGCAATGATCGAAATCGGGATGATGTATTTCCAGATAACTACAAGCTGGATAGCCATAACCGTAGAAACGATTAAATAATCTACGGCAAAGCCCGTAATACGTCGCTGCAGTCCGGAATCGATCAAATGGTCAATTTTCAACTTTTTCATGCTTATTCTGACCAGGAATGCTATGACCATACCGATGAAGAAGAAGAATCCCCAGAGCATTTTGCCAATATCAGGCGGGAGTAATTTCCCCAGCAATAAGGTTACGACATAGCTCAATATGTAAACCAGTCCGATTAGAGCGGCGTGAAATGCCAGAGTTTCGATATTACCCGAGTGCATTGTCAGGTTACCGGCAGACTCCTTTTTATGGCCTTTTGGGACGATACCCTTCAGAAAATGCTTCGGCAGAGAAGAGGGCGCCAGAGTGGAGTGCCCCTTGCGGATTCCCCAGTTGGCGATCGGAACACCAACGAAAAATGAAATCAGAAAACCGATTGCGGCGAAAGTTAAACCGATGGTTGCGGCATGTTCAAAGCCAATACTTTCCCAGACTTTCCCGAAAGATAATGCCTGACCGGGGCCCTCTTCAAAGCCCAGTGAAACGAGAAAACCGAAGGTCGGGAAAAGTTTCATGCCGAAAATTTCTAAGAGAATAACAACTGCCACCCCAATTACTGCCTGAAGCGAAAATGAGATGCTCTGGATAACCGCCATCCAGGCTGATCCTCGGATGTAGTCTTTTCCGCGGATGGCGTTCTTTTCATTTTCATTACTGCCGGACAATCCGACTGAAATAAAAGAGATATTGAAGAAATGGTAAGCAACGTTTTCCAGGGATGATGCCTCGATTTTAATAATGCCGGTGCTGACAAAGACCAGACCCAGAATACCACCGAGCAGGCAGCTGGGGATTAAAAAATATTGAAAAAAACGCAGTTTATTTCTGAGTATAATTCCAATTAATAACATTATGGATAAAAATCCAAATGTCAGCATTGGTTCAAATTGAAAAGGAATATTCATTGGTCTGCATCCCCCGGTTAATCTTTATCCACTTATCAGTAGTCTTGGCATAACAGTATAATAAGTTAGAAAATAGCGGTAATATTACAAATACCCAATTGAGGATTGAAATTGACATTAAGGATAATAAATCCATACATTGCATCGATTATTAACTGAAAAACCTGAATAATGAGGTTGTAAAATGATGAATAAAATGGTCCGCTGGGGAATTCTGGCAACAGGCGGTATCGCCCGAACCTTTGCCGCCGATCTGAAACTGCTGCCCGATGCAAAAATTATAGCAGTGGGCTCCCGAACCCGAGAATCAGCAGATCGTTTTGCCGATGATTTTGGTATCCCGCTCCGTTTTGGCAGTTACGAAGAATTGGCAACCTGTCCGGAAGTGGACGCTATCTATGTGGCCACGCCACACCCGTTTCATAAGCAAAACACTCTACTATGCTTGAATGCCGGTAAAGCCGTTCTCTGTGAAAAACCCTTCGCGATCAATGCCCGCGAGGCACAGGTGATGGTCGATATTGCTCGATCGAAAAAGGTGTTTTTAATGGAAGCAATGTGGGTCCGGTTTACGCCGCTGTTCCAAAAGGTAAAAGAATGGCTGGAAGATGGATTGATCGGGGATATTCGCTATTTACAGTCGGATTATGGTTTTCTTTCAGATAAGGGGCCCAAAAGCCGGGTGTTCAATCTGAAACTGGGCGGAGGTGCCTTGCTGGATGTCGGTGTCTACCCGGTATCTTTAGCCTCTTATGTTTTTAATAAACAACCCGATGTGATTAAAACCTGCGGTTATCTTGGCGCTACGGGTGTGGATGAACAGAGTTCTATCATATTTGAGTATGATGGTAGTAAAACGGCCTCAATTTTTTCCGCGAATACACTGGAAACGAAAAAGGAATCTATCATCTTTGGTACCAGGGGCTCTATTCATATTTATGGCCCATGGTGGCAACTGCAAAATGTGCGTGTCAAGATTGATGGCGGTGATACTATTGAAGAATTTCCTCTGCAGGGGAAGGGATACACCCATCAGGCAATTGAGGTGATGAATTGCCTGCGTGACGGGAAGCTGGAAAGTGGTATTATGCCGTTACGGGAAACCGTAGCGATCATGAAAACACTGGACCATATCCGGGCGCAATGGGGTTTAAAATATCCGATGGAATAGTTATAAACTTGCGTAGCAATAAAGACAACCGTGCCGACAGCTGTTGTAGGCGCCAATGTCACGGCTGGCATAACAGCCGCAGCCTTTGCGGGTTGGTTTTATTTCATCAGTAAATTGCCGGTCGGGGTAAAGCCGTTGCAGTAAATCGGCGTCGATGCAATGCCCCTTTAAAATGCCGGCAGCCTGACCGATTTCATCTTCACAACAAGTAAAAACCGCAATGCCGCACTCCCTGGCGATATTTACCAGTTTTTGGGCAAATTCGATCTGTTGGTCAAATGCAGGCTTGCTGAATTGGAAGGAATGTTCCCACGATAATCGTTCAAATCGGCGGCTGACCTTGCCGTATAAATCTACAAAGCTGATATAGCAGCGTGACGTCAAACCTTCAAGTTGACCGACGATAAACTGAAATGTATTCAGGCATTCATCCGGTTTTGAAATATCTGAGAAAATAATCGGGTCGAAGCGCCACAGCAGAGTGTCTGCGCCGTAGCGTGCAGCAAGAGTTTTTGCGGTTTGAATACTTACGGTCAGTTCGGGGATGAATGGCTCAAAATATTTCTTCGCGTGATCCTGAAAACCGTTGATGGTAAAATGAAACAGGAAACGATTCTGGTAAATTGACTCGATTTTTTCAAGAATAGGTAAAAAAGGGCGGTACTCCTTTGACCAGAAGACAACTGCGCTGACATCTTCCGGTTTCAGGGATACTCTGTAAGATTTTCCTGAAAAGGGGTTGGGAACATCAACAAATCCCTGCCGCACTTGTTGGTAGAACCATTCTCCATAAAAAGCCGGAATGTCGGTTCGGCGGCTGGCGGAAATGATGCAACCGGAATCATTCATAATGGTATCTGAAAAGTGTGATAAATATGAGCATTATAAATAAATTTAGTTGAATGCGAGATATAAACAAGAATATAAATGATAAGTTCCCGGTAGCTGATTTCTGGACATGGGATTAAGTCAGGATCAAATAGCTTACCGGCACGTTAGTTTTTAGAAGAGATTAAAAGAATGTGTATATTATACAATGGTTAAATTTTATTGAATGTAATGTAGCCCGGTTGAGTAGAATAAATTTGAAAAAGCAATTTCCCCCGATAATAGCATTGATTCTCCTGACCCTAATGTCGTCGCTGCCTGCCGCATCCGGGGAGAAGCTGCGCCTGATTGGCGCCGACCGGTTGGAACAGATTACCCGCAATGATATCATCCTTAAAAAACTGACCGGTAATGTGCATTTCCGTAAAGGCGAAGTCGATCTCACCTGTCAGCTGTCTTACTGGTTCGAAAAGGACGAGCGGGCGGATTTTTACCACAATGTCCGGGTAACCAAAAAGGATCAGGTTTTACTGGCCGATACGCTGACCTATTTTGCCGACCGGGAAATTATCGAAGCCCGCGGGCACACCCGTTTTGAAGACGGCGCAATCAGCCTTGTGGCGGCTGAAATGACGCATTATGTTGACCGGGATATATCCGAAGCCCGGGGGAATGTTTATCTGCGGGATAAAAACAGAGACGTATCCGCTGAGTTTATTACCTATTATTCTGCAGATAAGAAGGCAATTGCGCTGACCGACGCCGTTCTTATCGACCGGCAGAGAAACACCTCATTATTTGGAGACAGCCTGGTATATTTCAATGAATCCGGCAATATTGAAGCGACACAGAATCCGTTTATTGTAAAGCGTGATTCCACGGGGAAAGAAAACTTTCGCATCAAAGGTGATGTGATCAGAGGCTTTGAAGATCGGGGGCATTTCGTTACTATCGGCAATGTCAAGATCTGGCGCGATGATTTCAGCGCATATTCCGACGAGATGGAGTATTCCGATTCACTGGAAACCGCTACCATGACGGGAAAGCCAAAAGTTTTGCGTGACGGGCAGGAACTCACCGGCGAACGGATGATCCTTTACCTTGAAGACGAGGTGTTACGTTCGCTTTTCATTTTTGAAAACGCGTTGGCTTCTTCCAGCTCGAAAGCTTATTTACCCTATAATAAAGCCGATTCCGCTTCTGTGGCACAGCGGGATTCAATCCTGACCCATGATGAAATCACCGGCAAAACGATGGAAATCTATTTCAAAGACGGGCAGACCGACTCCATTAGCGTATTCGGGATGGCAACCAGCTATTATAATGTCACGGAAGACAGCATTATTCAGGGGGTTAATATTACCAGTGGCGATACGGTGATTATGAAGTTTCGTGAAAAACGTTTGAACCATATTACGGTTATCGGCGGGACTGAAGGCAAATATATTCCCGATAAGACTAATACCGGAATAGATACAACGGTTTTATATGCAGCGGAACGCCTCGACTATTTTCTGGATGATAAAACGACGGATTTACTTGATCAGTCATCGATCAGTTCGGCGGATATGAGATTGACGGCCGGGAAAATACACATCAAATGGAATGAAAATTTACTGTATGCTTATCCCATGGGACAGCCGCCCTTTGATTCGACCGCCGGCGATCTCCCAACGCTTTTTCAAAAGGGGCGGGAGCCTTTTTCCGGTGATGAGATGATTTATAACATGAAGACTCAGAAGGGACGCATCGTCGAAGGACGGACGAAAGAGCAGGATGGCTACTATTACGGTGACAATATCAGTAAAGTCACTAAAACGGAATTTTATGTGTCCAACGGCATCTATACCACCTGCGATATTCCTGAAAAACCGCATTATTATTTTCAGAGTCGCCGCATGAAACTTATTCACAAAGACA
>DPVY01000324.1 GCA_003527965.1 Fidelibacterota bacterium | reverse complement strand
AAGAATAATCCGGTTTTAATTGGTGAACCGGGAGTCGGGAAGACGGCGATTGCGGAAGGGCTTGCCTTGCGAATTGTTTCCCGGGACGTTCCGGAAAGTATGAAGGAAATGCGTGTCCTTGCTCTGGATATGGGTGCCCTGATAGCCGGCGCTAAATTCAGAGGTGAATTTGAAGACCGGCTGAAATCGGTCATCAGAGAAATTACCGAAGCCGAAGGCAGTATCATTTTATTTATTGATGAAATCCACACGGTGGTCGGAGCAGGCGCCGCCGAAGGCTCTGTAGACGCCTCTAATCTTTTAAAGCCCGCACTGGCCAGGGGGGATCTGCGTAGCATCGGTGCCACCACTTTGGACGAATACCGCAAATATATTGAGAAGGACAAAGCCCTGGAGCGCCGCTTCCAACCGGTATTAATCGAAGAACCTTCTATCAAAGATGCCATATCGGTGTTAAGGGGCATCAAAGAACGCTATGAAATTCACCACGGCATTCGAATCAAGGATACTGCGTTAGTTGCTGCCGTGGAATTATCACACCGTTATATAACCGATCGGTTTCTGCCTGATAAGGCTATCGATTTAATTGATGAAGCCGCCAGCCGCTTGCGCCTTGAAATTGAGTCACTGCCGGCTGAATTGGATGAAATTGAACGTAAAATAAGTCAGTTGGAAATAGAAAGCCGGGCTCTGGCGAAAGAAAAAGACATCGAAGCCTCAAATGAACGGTATAAGATTATTCAAAAAGAATTGGCACAGCTAAAGGATAAAGCTGGCACATTGCGCGGTCGCTGGCAGGAAGAGAAAAAGCATATTAACCGGATTAACGACCTGAAAAAGAAAATTGAAGAAACTAAATTGGAAGCGGAAAAAGCCGAGCGGGAGAGCAATTGGGAACGCGCTGCCCAGCTCAGGCATTCGGACCTGGTTGTTTTTGAGAAAGAGATAGCTGAAGAAAAAAAAGCATTAGAAGCCCAGCAGGGTGACAGGGCGTTATTGCGTGAGGAAGTGAGCGAAGAAGATATAGCCGATATTATTTCAAAGTGGACTCATATTCCGGTGTCGAGACTGGTTGAGAGTGAACGCCAGAAGTTATTGAAAATTGAAGAAAAATTGCATAAACGGGTGGTTGGACAGGATGCCGCTATTACTGCCGTGGCTAACGCCGTCCGGCGGGCTCGGGCAGGATTGCAGGACGAAGACCGGCCGTTGGCGACCTTTATATTTACCGGTTCCACCGGGGTTGGTAAAACCGAACTGGCCAAAGCGTTAGCGGCGTTTCTTTTCAATGATGAAAATGCTTTGATTCGCATCGATATGTCGGAGTATATGGAAAAGCATTCCGTCTCGAGATTAATCGGTGCGCCTCCGGGATATGTCGGGTATGAAGAAGGCGGACAACTGACCGAAGCCGTTCGACGGAAACCTTATTCGGTCATTTTGCTTGATGAAATCGAAAAAGCTCATGATGACGTTTTTAATATTCTGCTACAGGTCATGGAAGACGGACGTTTAACGGACAATAAAGGCCGAACGGTTAATTTTAAAAACACGATCATTATTATGACCTCAAATCTGGGTTCGCAAGCCATTATGAACCAGACGGCGAGTGTTGATAAAGACAATATCAAAGTGATTTATGCAACTATTCAGGAAACGGTTCTGTCGCAATTGCGCGAACATCTGAAACCGGAATTTATGAACCGGGTGGATGAAATGATTGTCTTTATGCCCTTATTACCGGCTCAAATCAATGAGATTGTCATGTTACAATTTAACCGCCTTTTTGAGCGCATGAGGGGGAAAGGTATTCAGGCGAAATTAACTGAAAAAGCCTGTTCTGTTATCGCATCCGCCAGCTGGGATCCGGTATATGGAGCCCGACCGGTAAAGCGTATGCTCCGGAAGCATATCTTAGACCCGCTGGCTGTGGAAATACTCTCCGGTAAATTCATTTCCGGTGATAAAATCATAATTGACGATCAGGATGGGAGAATTGTATTTCAGAAAGAGTGAATTTTAACGGAACAATCGTTTTTAAAAATTGTATAACTTTAGATTTTACATTTTTCCTTTGTGAGAGATAAGAGAACTAAGTAGATTGTATACTGAAATTATTTTTGGGAAATATTAATGTTGAAGGAGAAAAAAAACATGGAAAGAAGAATTTTATTAAGTATCATTATGGTACTGGCGGTGGCGTTTTTCGGGTGTACTAAGGAACCGGTAAAAACCGCTGATGGTTATTGGGAATCAGCCCGGGAATACTTTGAAAAAGGCGACTATGAGCAAACCGTTCAGGAGTATCAGAAATTAATTAGATATTATCCGCAAGATTCTTTGACGGTAAAGGCTTATTTTGCCGTGGCGGAAATCTATAAAAATAATTTGAAGGATTTAAATAAATCCATAGAGTCATACAGTACAATTGTTGAACAATATTCCGATCATCCAAAGACTCCCAACGCCATGTTTATGATTGGTTACATTTATGCAAATGATCTGAATGATTTAGAAAATGCTAAAAACAGTTATGAAAAATTTATTGAAAAATATCCCGATCATATGCTGGTGCCTTCGGCTAAATGGGAAATAGAAAATATGGGGAAATCACTGGATGAGATTCCTCAACTTCAGACGATTAGTAAAGGTGGTAACTAAGACAAGGTGGAAGAATGAGTTTTAATCTGTCGGAATTGAATGATAAAATACGTCAAGAGAGTACGTTTATTCATTCTCTCAAGCAAGAAATGGCAAAAGTAATTGTCGGTCAGGAAGTAATGATCGAACGCTTGCTGATCGGTCTTTTGTGTGGTGGTCATATCCTGTTGGAAGGTGTACCCGGGTTGGCAAAATCACTGACCGTAAGCACCCTGGCTAAAATTATCAAAACATCATTCAGGAGAATCCAATTTACGCCCGATTTATTACCTGCCGATTTAATTGGTACGATGATATATAATCAGCAAAAGGGTAGCTTTGAGACCAAAAAAGGACCGATTTTCAGTAATATTATTCTGGCTGACGAAATCAACCGGTCGCCCGCTAAAGTTCAGTCGGCGCTTTTGGAAGCCATGCAGGAACGGCAGGTTAGTATCGGTGATAAAACCCACCTGCTGGACGATCCCTTTCTGGTTTTGGCGACTCAGAACCCGATTGAACAGGAGGGTACCTACCCTCTGCCTGAAGCTCAGGTGGATCGTTTTATGCTGAAGGTCATTATCGATTATCCCAACAAGGAAGACGAGTTGGAAATAATCAAACGCATGGCTCATTCAAACAACCGGATTGAGGTAATGCCGGTTGTTCAGCCTGAAGACCTGAAACGCGCCAAAAAAATTGTGGACGAGATTTATATTGATGAGAAGATTCATCGGTATATTGTTGATATAGTATTTGCAACGCGTCAGCCGGAGTCATATAATCTCTCGGATCTTTCCGACCTGATTCAATTTGGCGCATCGCCAAGAGCGTCTATATATCTGGCAATGGCCGGTAAGGCAAAGGCGTTTATCGAAGGACGTGGCTATGTAACACCCGAGGATATTCGTGATGTTATGTGGGATATTCTCCGTCACCGTATAATGCTGACCTTTGAAGCGGAAGCCGAAGAAGTGACGGCAGAGCAAATTATCCGGCGAATAATTGATACCGTTGAAGTTCCCTAACTTTTAGAATTATTCATGACAGCGAAGGCGCTTCCGAAGGAATTTCTATGGAGCAAGGCGCAAAGTATTGTATAGATGAGATTTATAGTAAATTGTATCACCGGAGGTCTCTTGAGGAAAATTGCTGTAAAGATAAAAAATATAGATGCAGGAGTAGACCATTTTGAAACAGTTAATTATTTATAGTTTGCTTTTTTTTCCTTTTAGGTAAAGGTCAAGCGTAGGATGTGCACTATTCAGCGGCAGTAAAGGAAGATGATTTTATAGAATGATACCGAAAGAGATATTAAAAAAAGTCCGTTACATTGAACTGCACACAAGACATTTGGTGAATGATGTTTTTAGCGGTGAGTACCATTCGGTTTTTAAGGGGCAGGGAATGGAATTTGCCGAAGTCCGGGAATATCAGTACGGTGATGATATACGGGCCATTGATTGGAATGTTACGGCGCGATATAACCACCCTTTTGTGAAGGTCAATGAAGAAGAGCGGGAACTAAATGTCATGCTGGCGGTGGATGCCTCGCGTTCCGGCGCCTTCGGCTCTTTTGAAAAGTTTAAATCCGAAGTTGCTGCGGAAATCTGTGCTCTTTTAGCCTTTTCTGCCATTAAAAATAATGATAAAGTCGGCTTGTTAATATTTACCGATGAGATCGAAAAATATATACCGCCCCGCAAAGGCAGGGGACATGTCCTGCGGGTAATTCGCGAACTTTTATACTTTAAGCCTCAGTCCGTCCGGACCAAAATTGCAACAGGTCTGGAGTATTTAATAAAAGGACTTAAGCGGCGTTCAATAGTTTTTATCGTATCGGACTTTGATGACGATGATTATGCCAAGCCCTTACGGGTTCTCAATAAAAAGCATGACGTCATTGCGATCCAGATGCTCGATAAAAGAGAAAAGGATTTGCCCTCTGTCGGTCTGGTAAAATTAAAGGATGCCGAAACCGGTGAAGAAATCTGGGTGAATACTCTTGATAAAAACTTTCTTAAACTTTATTCGGATTATATTGAGGAAAAACGGAAAACATTTCTTAAGGAGGCGAAGACGATTGGGCTGGATCTGATCCAAATCGATACAGCCGAATCCTATGTTGAGCCCCTGGTCAGGTTTTTCAAAATGCGTGAGAAAAGATTTCGGTAGTTAGCCAAATTGAAGAAAATATGGTCAAAAACGTTGTACGATTATTATTAATATTATTTATTATAATTACCATTGGTATTGGACAAAATGCTCAAATCACGGTTGAGTCGCAGGTTGATACTACAATTGCAACCATTGGCGACAAAATACATTTAGCCGTCACAATCCAATATCCGCAGGCAGGACGATTTGAATTACCGCTTGTTAAAGAGCGCCTTGGAGATTGGGAAGTCGTCGGTCAGCAGCTGGGCGATCCCCAAAAAATCAAAGGTGGCATTCGTCAAACCTGGAATCTGGAGTTAACTGTTTTTGATACCGGCAGTATTGTTATTCCGGAGCTGGAAATCAGAACCTATGCTTCGTCAGATTCGGCGGCAATGCCCTTAGTATTTAGAACTAACGCAGAAACCGTCAATGTAATTTCGGTTTTACCGCCCGGAACAGTTGACCCGAAGGATATTAAGCCGCCTTTTCCAATCCGCAGAATTATTCCCTGGAACATCATTATTTTTATTCTTTTAGTTTTATCCATAATTATCAGTGGTATTGTTTATTATAAAAGATGGCAGGCAAAGCAATTTTCTGTACCCCGGAATGAAGATTATCTGGAACCGCCCCATGTTGTTGCATTTCGCAAATTGAAGAAGCTTAAAGAAAAACTATACCGGAATGACGAAGAAATCCGGCAATACCATTTCAATATGTCCGAAATTATACGAGAGTATCTGGAAAGACGATACTTCATCAGGGCTTTGGAGATGACGACCCGTGAGATTTGCGAAACTCTTATTGAATTAAATATTGAACCTGAGATCATCAGTGATTATTCAGAGCTCTTTCAAAAACTTGATCTTGTAAAATTTGCCAGACAGATACCATCATCGGAAGAGATGTTTACCCTATGGGATATTGCCTATAATTGTGTTGATAAAACCAAACATGAACCCTTTCTAAAGTAGGAGGTTAGCGTGATAGAAATTCGAAATTTGGTGAAAAATTATGGAGATGTGAAAGCCGTGCACGACATATCCTTTGAAGTCCAAAACGGTGAAATATTAGGTTTTTTAGGACCGAATGGAGCTGGTAAAACGACTACTCTTAAGGTCATTACCGGGTATTTATCACCAACTTCGGGAAATGTTTTTGTAGATGACATGAATGTCATTGAAGATTCAATGGAAATTCGAAAAATGATCGGCTATTTGCCGGAAATGAATCCATTGTATCATGACATGGAAGTTTACGATTTTCTGGAGTTTGTGGCTCATGCCCGTGAAATCGATAAAAGCCGGTTCAGATCCCGCCTGAATGAAGTGATCGAACTTTGCGGATTGAAAGGTATTGTCCATAAGAACATCAATGAACTCAGTAAAGGATATTGTCAAAGAGTCGGACTCGCTCAGGCAATCATTCACGATCCCAAAATATTAATCCTCGACGAACCGACCTCCGGACTTGATCCGAATCAGATCGTTGAGATAAGAGGATTAATCAAGAACCTCGGCAAAGCAAAAACAGTGATTATTTCAAGTCACATTCTGCAGGAGATTCAGGTAACGGCAGACCGGATGATAATTATCAACAAAGGCGAAATAGTTGCCAATGGTACTATTGATGAATTAATGGTTGATTTTAAAGGTAAAACCCGGCTGAAACTGGAATTGAAGAATGCCGATGCAGAGTCTCTTAAAAAGGTTCAATCTTTTAATGACGGAATTCTTTTATCTGAGTTTTCCGAAAAAGATGGTATTATGACGGCTGTTCTGGAATATCCGAATTCTCTGGATCCGCGCCAGGATATTTTCATGCATGCGGTAAAACATAAATGGGTCATTCTGGAAATGAGCAGGCATAAAACCAGTCTCGAAGATGTATTCCGAAATCTTACCATTGAAGGAGGAACCACCAATGCGAAATAACTTTAAGATTATTTACCGGAAAGAGGTTCAATCCTTTTTTAACAGTCCGGTCGCTTACATTACTCTGGTCGTTTTTCTGTTGATTAATGCCTGGTTTTTTACAAGTACCTTTTTCCTGATTAATGAATCGGACCTGCGGATGCTTTTTACTGTCGCGCCGATTGTTTTCATCTTTTTTATTCCGGCTATTACCATGGGAATGATCGCAAAGGAGAAGAACTCCGGTACGCTGGAATTTATTACTACACTGCCCTTTTCCGACGCTGAAATCGTCATTGCCAAATTTCTTGCGGCTCTTACTCTGGTCGCAACGGCATTGCTGTTTACAACGGTCCATTTTATTACATTGCTGATTGTTGGCAATAATATTGATGTAGGCGCGCTGATTTCCGGCTATCTGGGATTGTTGTTGGTCGGCGCTGCGTATACGGCAATCGGGACTTTTGGCAGCTCGGTAACGGACAATCAGATTACGGCGTTTATTATCAGCTTTTTAATTATTTTTATTCTGTTTATTCTGGATAAAATTTTAATGTTCGTGCCGGGGTTTTTAAGCTCCCTTCTGCAATACTTAAGTATTGATTATCATTTGAGTAATATTTCGAGAGGCGTAATCGATTCGCGGAATCTGGTGTACCTCGGTTCGATAATACTGTTCTTTTTACTTATGAGTATTCGAGTTGTGGAAATGAGGAAATGGAGGTAGATATGACAATAATATCAAATAAAAAGCAGTTTATTCTATACTTAATATTACTTGCCGTAATTTTAGTGGTCTTTAATATGGTTTCCAGAACCTTGTTTGTGCGATTTGATTTGACTGAGAATAATATTTATTCCCTTTCAAATTCCAGCAAACGGGTGATTGAAAAACTCGATGACCGCATGTTAGCTAAGGTTTATTTTTCCAAAGACCTGCCGGGGCAACTGGCAAATTCAAGAAGGTATCTGCAGGATTTGTTGGAAGAATATGAAGCATATTCCAAAGGCAATTTTCATTTTGAATTTATTACTCCCGATGAAAATGAAGAGGCTCGCAATGAAGCCCGGAATTACGGTATTCCTCCCATGCAGGCCCAGGTAATCGAAAATGATAAACTGGAAATTAAAAATATCTATATGGGGCTGGTGTTGTTGTATAATGATAAAAAAGAGACCTTGCCGGTGATACAAACCAGCGACGGACTTGAATATAATCTGACTGCGGCAATTAAAAAGCTGGCTCAGGCGGAAATGAAAACCGTTGGAATTGTTTCGTCGGACAATCAATCGATTTCCACCAATAAGCTGCAACAGCTGCTCGGGCAGACTTATAATGTCCGCACTGTGGCACTTGATACTGAAATTCCCCTGGATATCAATACGGTTTTAATGAATGGGTTTGCGGATACCATCGGCACGGACCAATTGTATAATCTCGATCAATACCTGATGCGCGGTGGACAGCTCTTTATTGGTCAGGCGCGCCAGGTGGCTCATCTTCAGGAGGGGTATGCCTCGGAAATAAAGTCTAACATTTTTGATTATCTGGAGCACTATGGGTTGAAGATTGGTAAAGATATGCTGATTGATAAGCAATGCGGGCAAATCAGCATTCAGCAACGTCACGGCTTTTTCAATTTTACCAATAGCGTTAATTATCCGGCGTTTCTTCGGATTCACAACTTCAATAAAGACAATTTAATTGTCAGAAATCTCGAACAGGTGCGGATATTTTTCGTTAATGAAGTATCTCCCGCCGATTCGACAGTTAACTATACGTCGCTGATGAGTACTTCGGATAAGACCGGCGCCATTGCACCGGGAATGGTTCCTCAGATGACGCCCTACGGGCAATACAGTATGATCGAAGGATATAATATCTCACCTCACATACCCAGCTCGCAAATGAATAATCCCGCCATGGCTTCGTTTCCGCTTACTTCAAAGTCAATCGCGGCTTTGGCGGAAGGGCCATTTCGGAGCTATTTTGCCGAAAATCCCGACTATAATCAAAAAGACAAATTTTTGAGCCTTAGCGAAAATGCCCGGATACTTCTTGTGGCGGACAATGAACTTTTTAATGATAATCGGGCGGCTGGAATACCGGAAAATAAAGATTTTATTTTAAACAGCATCGACTTTCTGTCCGGCGACCAGGAATTAGTTGAAATCCGCTCACGGACAGTAACGGCAAGACCGTTAAAACAGCTGGCTGACGGATCGCGCCGTTTCTGGAAATGGTTAAACATTTTTCTGCCGGCATTGCTCGTGATTATTTTTGGATTACTTCACTGGCGAAAAAATGCCGCTAAACGCAGACTTTTGGAGGGTATTTATGGCTAAATCAAAAAACATCTGGTTAAGATATATCATTATTCTT
>DPVY01000351.1 GCA_003527965.1 Fidelibacterota bacterium | reverse complement strand
CCATTTCTCCATAGTTTATTCCCAGAACGCTGGCAGCAAATGTCCCAATGGAGGGTACAACGATTCCAGCCGAAGCAATATAGGTTTGTGTTCCTACCAACCAGGGTTGATAGGAAAAAAAGACTTCATTGCCGGACATAAATGCCAATCCGGCTGGATTCCAATAAATAGCGGATAAACCATTTACAGTACTTACACACGCATCACCCATTGCAATTCCTTTGGGGTCATACCCTAGCTCTAAAAAATTTGATGCAGTTGTCCCCACCCGGTTAACCGATGACTGAGCAATGAGTAGCTGAGCACAGGACAAGACAGCAATTACTGTGAATAATATGGGCTTACGATATTTCATGAGATTTACTCCTTTCAAAAAATATGGGGATCATTATTAATACAAACAAAAAGATTAGTTTTATTTGATTATTGCAAATTTTCCCATTTTTTCCTTACCTGTTTCTTTAACTTTCAAATGATAGACATAAATGCCTGGAGCAATTTCCAAATTATCTTTGGTAAGTAAATCCCAGTGGACAATACCGTTACTGGGTTCATTGTCTACATCAATTTCATCAATCAAATAGCCACTTATGGTAAAGATTTTAATTTCGCACCTTGCAGGAATGTGAGTAAACATAATACGGCGTTTCTGGTTAAGGAAGATATTCCGTACGGCAGGTTCCATCATATTGGTAACAATGTATGGGTTCGGAACGACTTTGATATTATCAAAATCTGCAGCCTGTCGCGTAGCTTCCTCACTGGCTGCAAGGACTTTAATAATGATTTCATCAGTAGCCACAAACGGACGTTGACTATCTACTCGGTAGACATCCCCCGCGTTAGGCAATTCTGCCTCGGAACTGGCATCCCTAAAATTGAATGAATAAACGCTTATCTGCCATGTCGGTACATCATTTACCATAGCTGTGTAACCAACAATAACATCGTCTTCCAGAAGATCAAACTGTCCGTTTTGATTCGTATCATAAGCAAGAAGATCCAGTAAATAATCGGCTCCTGTTGAATCCTGAAATTGTTTATTTTCAACATAAAAGTTAAATGTCTCGTCCGGCAATAACCATTTTTTATTCCAGGGAGTAATACCGAGCAGCTTACGTTCTGCGGCTTTTAGGTTGGTGGCTTTCGTGGTATAAGTAATATCACCGGCCGTAAATACGATATCATTTTGCCACGGGAACAGTTTATACGAGTTTACTTCAATAAATAAATCAAGCGGAGCATTTCCATTAACCCATCCGGATATTGTTGAATCGTAATACGCGCCTTGCGACGGTACATCGGATAACGAAAACTTTATACCATCGAATGGATCAGATACGATATTTGGATTCAAATATTTGTAGCGGTCGAGGGGATCTTCATTTTCAAGAATATTATGTTCAGTATAGTATTCCGTATCTTGCTGAAACAATATTCTAGTTGAATCAGTAATATCAGAAACCCTATAACCGTTATTTCTATATACGATACCCATACCGGGTAATACGGTATTGTTTCTAAAGGTCGTTACCGTATCCACTAAAAAGCTGAGCTTATATTCATTGCCTGTTATAAGAGCATTTTCGCTGAGCACATCAAATGCGGCAATTCCGGTTCCTTTTATTTCACCGCTAATATCTAGAGTAGGCGGCGCATAGCCGGAGGCATTTTGACGAGGTGTTACAATCGCCACATTCTTGCTGGTGCCGGTAATTTCTTCATTCTCGTTAACGAGAATAGATGCAACATTTTCTGCGGGTGCAATATTAGCATTAATGCCCTCAATACCGCGATCATAAGCAGCAAGATAATAATAGTATGTCCTGCCGTTCTGAACATCGTAATCTTCATAATAGTGTAGAATCCCTGTATTATTCCCAAGAAAAAAGGACTCACCCTGGAGAAGGCCAAAATCAGTAAAACCATAGTATTCATTTTTCAGATCACATTGATAAATAGGTACTTTCCCGGAAGGATGACCAAGCCCATCCACTCTTAACTGGGCATCTGCAAAAAATCTATCAGTCGATTTGTAAAGTTTGTATCCTTCAAAATCGTTTTCACCTCCAAGCAAGGGCTCACGGGAAGATATTTCAGCAATATTATCCCATGTTAACACAACCTTTCCGTCATGTGCTGTGGCGTGGAGTGTGGGCACTTCAGGAGCTTTGGCAAAACGATAATCACTTTCATAAATCAATTGAACAATTTTCTTTTTTTCCACTAAAGAATAAGGTGGATTACCGGCATTTAAACTGGAGACATCTTCATAAGCACCCATCATTGCACAGGAAATGCGCTCCGTCGTGCCCTTTGCCAGCCGGAAATCCCCGGAGGCAAAAATAGGGGCAAAATCACCAACATCACCCGAATGTTGATATAATCCTGGTGCGCCGATTAAACTATATAATTCATAATCAAATTTCGGAGCCGGCGCATTGTTACCCGGCCAGGGAATAAAATGAAAACTGGTTAAACCCAGCATATCGGATTCAGAAATGTCATTTAATCCAAAATTTGGCTCACTGTTAAGCCCTTCCAGTAAGTCAGGCTTATGATTACATTCTGTACCATCTGCATCAGGGCCGGTATAATTTAAATCATTTGGTCCGACACCATCCAGGCCCACATCGTCACCGGCATCTTCACCATTATCATATATACCATTGCCATTGGCATCATCACCATCCCGCCAGTCCTGATCTTCATCAGCATCCCAGTGTTCTTTCAACTGGTCAATACTATTGTAGCCGTAGTACTCCATGAATTTTCCCAGGTCTGTAATACCATCAGTAGGACCTACCTTAATCATGGCGAGATTATCACGCCTTTCGTCTGTCAATCCGTCATCATCATTATCAATACCATCATCGGAAATTCCAGGGCTTTCTAAAAATGTGATACCGCATGTTCCAGGTTTATAACCGCCGCAACCGGCATTATTCGCATCCCAGATGAAGGCCATGTTAGTAGTTTTATCGAAACCGCCCAGGTCATCAATATCATCACCAAAATTAAACGCATTACCAACGCCCATATCAACAAAGAAACCGAATACAGTACGAGGAATATCATAATCCGAAATGTTGCTGATATTGTATTCCCAGAATATTACATCACGTGTTTGCGGGTTTTCCCATTGATATCCACGAACTTCTATACGCACGCCAAGACCACCCCAGGGCTGCCCCTTTTGAATTGTAACGTTGGGGTTTTTATCACCTATTTTAACACCAGGTCTTGGATAGTATTTTACTCTTAGATCAGGTTGGAGATATTCCTGGTCTTGCGCATCATTAGCTACGAAATAGCTTTCTAACTGTGCATATTTTACACCACGTCCAAAACGGCCATTCCATTCACCCGGCCATTTTTTTTCATCACCCCGGGAAGGCCAGCCGGCCGGGGGCCAGGAAAGCGGATCATCGCTAACCCCGGGAGATTCACTCAGCTCGTTAAAATATCCGGGTACACCATGAAGCCCCCATACGATATCACCCGCGGGATTTTGATCAAGCATGTCCTCAAAATTCCACATGGCTTCAATGAAATATAATGTATCCAGATCACTTCTGGAGGCTATCTGCGCTTCGTCAGTCACTGGTATAGTGTCATGCTCCAGAAAAACCTGAGCACCAACAAGTATTGACAGCTGATCATATATTTGCAGGCCTTTTTCAGAATCTTTTGGCCATTTTGATCCATCAATCATGTACTTATAACCAATTTGAGCGTTATTTCTGAACACCGTATAAAACTGGTTCCCATCCATAACCCCTTCCCGCAGTGCAGCTCTGTCGGCTGCCGGATCGTCCGGACCTTCATATATCCTACCGCTTTGGGCAAAAGCCTGAAACGTAAGAAATAATAGTAACCATACTAAACTAATGAATGTTAGTACTTTATTATTCTTTAACATAATTTGTCTCCTACCGAGCTTATTTTTAGTAAATTAAAAATCAAATCCCAAACCTATTTTTACCGATCTTGGTGCAGCGTACATAGCTGGATTTTGGAGTAATTCTTCATATTCTGAAAAATCGCTTCGATAGGTTGTGATATCAATGGGGCGTACAATACCTGTATACGCGCGTCCTGTAGTGCTGTTTACACTGTTTTCATTTAAACGATCTAAAATATTATATGCCAATAGTGTTAATTTTACATCGACGCCGCCAATAGTGAAAAGATTATAATGCCCTTGAAAATCCACACTGAATTTTGCCGGACGGTATTGGTTGTTGGGGAACAAGTTAATCAGAGCCAGCGGACTTTCTGTAATGGGCTGCCATGAATATGGCTGTCCCGAATCAAAAGTACACAGAATCGAAGCGCCAAAACGTTTTGTATTATATCCTGCCATAATATTCAGAGTATGACGCTGGTCCCAGGCTAATGGTATTAATTTGTTTACAGGATCTTTGTCTTGCCCTGCCCTGGTGAAAGCAAAGTCGGGGCTATCTGCAATGCCTCGAGTGTACTGCAGTGTATAATTGGCATTCGCAGTAAAGCTGCCGTAGCGGAATTGGTACTGCAGCTCTAAACCCCTTACACTGCCGTAATCCTTATTATCAAACAAGCCATAGCGAATTTGGCTGTATGTATAATTCATCCTGGAACTCAATAAATCGTAAATATCGCGATAAAAGACTGCAACCTCAATATTCATTTCTTTTGTTAACTGCAACCATAAGCCACTTTCATAAGAGACGGTTTTTTGTGACTTTAAAAGCGGATTACCGAGCCGAGCCAACTCAGTAACACTAAAAGAATGATTCTGATAAAAGTAATTGAGTGGTGGAATCTGAAGAAAATGACCGTAAGAAAATCGCAGTAATGCTACATCGCCTAATTTATAAGACAATCCAAGACGAGGGCTAAATGAGTATTGCGGATCGACATCAGGGTATTTACTCATCCGTGATTCGTCTTCAAAATAATCCTGGTTCGCCGGGTTTCTCCAATCAGTTGGATAAACCGTATTGGGATCAAAATAATCAAAACGAACTCCAAAATTGATGACCATCGACTGGAATTCCATTTTATCCTGAAGATAGGCTGCAAACTGTTCAGGCTCTTTTACATATTTATCTGTATAAGTTGTAAGGTCCGATCGAACTTCAGGCTCATAATTAGGATAAATACGTTTATTGGTTATTGGATCAGTCACAAACACTGCCTCTAAATCCGTGCCTTCGTATTTATTTCTTATATTAAAGCTTTGCTGATCCAGCCTGATTTTTGCCAGATCAATTCCGGTCTTCAAATTATGGTTTTTATGTAACTGCCATGATAAATCAAATTTTATTCCATATTTCTCTTCAGTACGCAGGTTGTGATTTTTACTCTGACCGCCTGTCGAAAACCCCGGTCCTGATCCACCACTATAAAAATCATGTACATATCGGGAATCCAGAGGGTTCTTATAGACATAGTTCCCGTTTTCATATTTGTTGTATGAAAGTTTTAGCTCATAAAATGCTTTCCGACTCAACATGTGATTGATATGCAAAGCAGCCATATTTGATTTATTATGATTCGTTGCCATTCCATATGGATTATAAAAATAATAGTGGCTGTAGTTTTGATAATCATTTTGGTTATAAGTATACATAAAAGATGTTTTTATAGCGCTATACGGCTTAAAAATTAATTTTCCTAAAAGGAATATTTTTTCATTATCATCAAGATCCACATAGGAATTATCACCATTCGCTGCAGAAATATAACTATTAGGATAATCCCTGAAATCGCTATAATCATCAACATTAAAGCGATTAATGCCATTTAAATATCCTCTATCGTTAAAGTAACGACTATCAACAACAAAACTGAGATAATTTTTAATAACAGGACCGGAAAGACTCAATGTATAATCCTGAATTCTTGCATCGGTACCATCGATACCGACAAATACATCATTGTGTGAAGTTAAATAATTACCCAGGTTAACCGAAGCATTTCCCTCTATTTTATTACCACCTTCTTTAGTAATTATATTAACGATACCGCTCATGGCGTTACCATATTCGGCATTAAATGTACCCGTAATTACTTCTATGTCTGCAACAGCTGCCGGAGTCACTTCAACTGTCGCTGCTTCGTGGCTAAATGATTCGGTTACCATAACGCCGTCGATCATATAAGATACCTCGCTGCTGCGTCCACCTCTGAAATGTGAACCGACAACACCGGGCTGCAACTGTACAATTTGGCTTATGTTCTCAACAGGAAGGGATTCAATATCATCTGAAGATATATTTCGAATTGAACTGGTTTGGTCTTTCTTAATGGCCAGAAGTGTTGCGGTTACGATAATTACTTCACCTTCAATTACTTGTTGTGACAGTTCGAAATTAAGATTTGTAGTAGAATTCACACTAACACGGATACCTTCCATTTTTACAGCGCCATAACCAATCATACTTGCAACTACATTATATACACCAGGGCGCACGTTAATAATAAAATATTCTCCATCAGAATCTGTAGCACATCCCATTTGTGTTCCTTCTACTACAATATTAGTGCCCATCAAAGGCCCGCCTGTGTCTTTGTCAATTACTCTACCTGATATTTTTCCCGTAGTTTGCGCAATTGCGGTACTAAAAATGAATAGTAGGAGTAGGGATAATATTGTAAAAACATTCTTCT
>DPVY01000256.1 GCA_003527965.1 Fidelibacterota bacterium | reverse complement strand
CACTTTTAACTCTTTTCCTTTTGGGCTCTGCCTGCCCCTTCGGGGGTTTATCCAGGTTAGATTTACCTGACGTTGTTCAGATACATTAAAATACCGATAACAACTATTAAGATTAATATCAACCACCAGAGCGGTTTTGTCATTTTTTTGGGATCTTTGTGTAAGCGGTCAAAGTGGATTCGTTTACTGTCTCGTTCATCACGCTTATCCCTGATCGAAAACTCTCTCTTTTGATGACGAACCATCACACACCTCCAAATAACTTCCCAAAGAAATTTACAAAGGGATAGATAAAAGTGCCCAGAATAGAAATCCGGGTAATCATTCCAAACATAATCAAGCCCATTAAAATAAACGGACCATATCGTTCAAGATATTCATAAATATATTCATATCGATAAGGTAGTAAGCCATATAGAATCTTTGATCCATCGAGAGGCGGTACCGGTAAAAGATTAAAAATTGCCAGCGCCAGATTGATCTGCAGACTCAGTTTTATCATTATATAAACCGGCTGTAAAATATTTACCGGCATAAAATTGAAGTTTCCGGCATGAAACGACCGCAGTATTAATCCACTAAGAAATGCCAATAGCATATTCGCCGCAGGACCTGCGACTGAGACGAGCAGCATATCTCTTTTTGGTTGGCTGAAATAGCGCGGATTCACCGGCACCGGTTTCGCCCAGCCAAAGCGGACCAGAAAGATCATAATCGTGCCAAAAGGATCCAGATGAGCCAGAGGGTTCATGGTTAACCTGCCGGCCATTTTTGCCGTTGGATCGCCCAATTGATAAGCCACCCAGCCATGCATGAATTCGTGAAAAGTCAACGCCAGAAGAATCGGGGGCGCCAGTAGTATAATAATCTGTAAGTTCATTGCCACCTCGGATGAAAAGTTCGATGTTGTTCAATCAGGTATTCCCGGTCCAGATGAGTATAAATCTGGGTACTCGAAATATCGGAATGCCCCAGCATTTCCTGCACTGCCCGCAGATTGGCGCCGCCTTCTAACAGATGGGTTGCAAAAGAGTGCCGGAAGACATGCGGACTGACCTGCTTTTTAATTCCCGCTAATTTGACATATTGCCGGATAATTTTCCAGACACCCATTCTCGACAGTGGCGCTCCCCGCATGTTCAGAAAAAGAACGTCCCGGCTTTTATGAGATCGTGCCAGCAATGAGCGAACCGCTGTAATGTAATTTTTTATGGATATACGGGCTCTCTCGCCAAAAGGGACTATCCGTTCTTTGGACCCCTTCCCAAAGACCCGGATAATGCCATTATGAAAAAATATATCGGACATCCGGAGCGTAATCAGCTCAGAAACACGCACTCCCGTAGAATATAAGGTCTCAATAATAGCCCGGTCACGAATGCCTTTATTCGTTGAAACATCAATCTGATCCATAATGGATTCAATTTCAGACAAATCCAGAATCTTCGGCAGGCGCGCCGGAAGACGGGGAGATTGCAGCAATTCCGTTGGATCGGTTTTTGTAATATTCTCTCCCAACATGAACCTGTGAAAAGAGCGTATCGAGGAAAAGTTCCGGGAAAGGCTGGCAGCCGACAGTCCGATATCAACCAGTGTATTAATAAATTCCTGAATAATCTGAAGGGTAACTTGATCGGGGCGCTTGATCTTGTTGTCGATTAAGAATTGACAATAGCGTTCCAGATCATTGCGATAGGCGTCAACGGTATTGCCCGAAAGATTTCGCTCTATTTTGATATAATTGATAAAATCTTGTACTAATCTTTGCATTCACAGAGGGATCTATCGGTTAGGGGAAGGATTGATTGTTCGATAATATCACACCAGATATGACCGATAGTGATATGGGCTTCCTGGATACGTTGCACACTGTCGGATGGTACGATGACTGCCACGTCCACCAAACCGCATAATTTACCGCCTGAGCCGCCGGTCAACCCAATAGTTTTGAGACCATTTTCTTTTGCATATTGAATCGCGTTGACGACATTTTCCGAATTGCCGCTGGTACTGATACCAATCAGAATATCACCGGGGCTACCGAAAGCTTCTACCTGACGCACAAACACTTTTGAAAAATCGTAGTCATTGGCAATAGCGCTTAGTGTGGAAGTATTGGTCGTTAACGCCAGGGCGGGCAGGGCTTTCCTTTCCGCTCGCAATCGGGAGACCAGTTCGGCGGCGATATGCTGAGCGTCAGCGGCGCTACCGCCATTGCCACATAATAAAATCCGTGATCCGGTGTGAACTGCGGATAACAGCAATTCCACAGCTTCCTGAACAGGTTTACTGTAATTAGCCGCCATCAGGGTTTTTATTTCGGCGCTTTCAGTCAGCTGTTTTTGGATTTCCGATTGAATTGTCTTCCCTGTAATTGGCTCAGGCACTAAGAGTTTTCCTTAATATGAATAGCCCGGGCAAATTCATTAATCAGGCTGAGATTATCAGAATCATCCAGCACATTGCCCGTTACTACGAAACTTGCTCCGGCTTCAATTTTCGAGTGCGCATCTTCCGGGGTTCTGATGCCACCGCCGGTAATTACCGGAATATCTACATAATGGCTGACTGCTTTGACAATTTCCGACGGGATAGATCGATCGGCTCCGCTTCCGGCTTCCATATAAATCGTACTCATGCCCATATACTGAGCCGCAAGTGCATGAGCCATGGCGATCTCCGGTTTATTGACCGGTAATGGTCTGGTATTACTCATAAATTCAGCCGTCGTTGTTCTGCCGGATTCGAACAGCATATACCCGGTGGAGATCGGCTCAACCCCCATTTTCTTAATATAAGGCGCCGCGATGACATGATCCCCGAATAAGTAATTGGGATTGCGTCCGCTGATTAGCGAAATATACAGAATGGCATCGGCTTTAAAAGACAATTGCTGAACGGAACCTGGAAAAATAATGATCGGGACACTACTGTTCTCCTTTACAACCCGAATGGATTCCTGAAAATCGCCATCGATAATCAGGCTGCCTCCAATCAGGATAGCATCAACGCCCCGGTCGCAAATTTCCCGGACAAATTCCTTTAGTTCCTGATTATTGCGGGTGTCCGGATCGATCAGAACAAGATATCCGCCACCTTTTTTTCGCACTATTTCCTTGAGTTTATTAAAAATTTTCATACGCTTAGAATTTAGCCAAAAATTTTATAAAATCATCCATTTCCTGAATTGAGCGTTTTTCGGTCACAGCTATTAACAATCGGTTTCTCCAATCGGGGCGAAATTCTCCGAGATCAACTCCGGCAAAGAATTGCTCTTTCACCCCGGCCGCAATAATCTCTTTAGCCGGAATCGGCGTCTCAATGACAAATTCATTGAAGAAAGGTACAGAACTATAGGGCAGTGAAAAATGATCCAATGCGGCAATTTTTTCAGCAAGATAATGGGCATTATTCAGACAAAGCCGGGCAATTTGCTTTAAGCCGTTTTTCCCGACTAAGGACAGATAGACCGTGGCTGCCAGCGCCATCAGCCCCTCATTTGTGCAGACATTCGAAGTTGCCCGCTCCCGCCGGATATGTTGTTCGCGAGTCTGTAAAACCAGCACATATCCCCGCTTACCATCAACATCAACAGTCTCGCCGGCAATTCGGCCGGGCATGCTGCGGACTAAAGACTTTGTAGTTGCAAAAATCCCGAGATATGGACCACCAAAAGCCTGATGTATTCCGAGAGGCTGTCCTTCGGCAACGGCAATATCGGCGCCAATTTCACCGGGTGTTTTCAGCAATGCCATAGATACCGGGTTTACCGATACGATCAGAAATGATTTATTTTCATGAAGGCGTTCGGCAATTCCATTCAGATCCTCAATGCCCCCCAGAAAATTAGGTGACTGGATCAGCAATGCCGCGACGGTATTATCCAATCGTGCCGATAGATCCGAAAAATCCGTTCGACCGGCGACTTCCGGCAGGAATTCTATCTCGATTCCCCTGGTTTTCAGGTAAGTATCTAAAACTTTAAGTGAATTTGCATTGATGTATGCTGAAACCAGGACTTTGTTTCGTCTGGTTTTGTTCACAGCCATGATTGCGGCTTCGGCCAAGGCAGTGGCGCCGTCGTAAAGCGAGGCATTAGCCACTTCCATATCCATCATGTGACAGATCATGGACTGATATTCATACATAGACTGTAAAGTGCCCTGGGAAACTTCCGGCTGATAAGGAGTGTAGGCGGTGTAGAATTCTGAGCGACCGATTAGAAAATCCACGGCTGCCGGAATATAGTGATCATAACTCCCCGCACCAAGAAAAGAGACCGTTGTGTCGGTATTCTTATTCTTGCCCGCCATCTGTGTAAATTTCTTATAACCTTCGAGCTCGGATAGGGGCGCCGGTAAATCAATGCGACATTTTTGGAGAATTTTCCCGGGAATATTAGCGATTAAATCCTCGAAATGCCTGACGCCAATCGCCTCTAAAATCTCTTTTTCAATATCAGGGGTATTTGGAATATAATGCATCGTTTACCCAATTAATTTTTTATAATCTTCCGCATTTAACATCTCATCCAACTCGGAATTATCGGTCATCTTTATTTTAGCAATCCAGCCTTCTCCATAGGGATCTTTATTCAGCAGCTCGGAATTATCAGTCAGGGTTTCATTGATTCCCACAACTTCGCCTGACACGGGGCTGTAAACATCGGCGACTGTCTTGACAGCTTCAATTGTACCGATAGAATCGCCTTTTGCAACGGTATCGCCGACCGTCGGCAATTCGACATAAACAACATCGCCAAGCTCTCCCTGAGCATATTCGGTTACACCGATCGTGGCTATGCCGCCTTCTGCCAAGGCCCATTCGTGGTCTTTAGTATACTTCAAATTACCGGGTATGTTCATCGACTTTCCTCCTTAAACATATAAAATTATTAAAATTTAAAATCTTTTAAAAAATCAATATGAAAATTACCGGCACGAAACTCCGGATCCTTAAGAATGGCCTGGTGAAAGGGGATTGAGGTTGAGACTCCTTCGATAATCGTTTCCTCAAGCGCCCTTTCCATTCGGGATATTGCTTCCGCCCGGTCTTTGCCGTGGGTAATGAGCTTGCCAAGCAGTGAATCGTAACTTGAAGGGATTTCGTATCCGGCATAGACGTGGGTATCCATCCGGGTTCCGGGACCGCCGGGCGCATGGAATGCCACAATTTTTCCCGGTGACGGGCGAAAATTCTTATACGGATCTTCGGCATTTATCCGGCATTCAAGCGCGTGTCCGCGCAATTTAAATTTCTTTAACCATTTGGGTAAATGCAGACCGTTCGCAATATTAATCTGCTCTTTTAATAGATCAATACCCGTTACCATCTCGGTCACCGGATGTTCGACCTGAATCCGGGTGTTCATTTCCATAAAATAGACATTTTTATTTTTATCCAGCAGAAACTCAACGGTTCCGGCGCTGGAATAACCGACCGCTTTAGCAGCTTTTACAGCAAACTTCCCGATTTTCTCCCGTAAATTTTCATCTACGACGGGCGAGGGAGATTCTTCAATTAATTTCTGATGTCGCCGCTGGATGGAACATTCGCGCTCTCCGAGATAAGCGATATTGCCATAATTATCGCCGAGAATCTGAACTTCAATATGACGAGCCTCTTCAAGTAGTTTTTCCATGTACATAGCGGGATTTCCGAAAGCTATTCGGGCTTCTTCCCGTGCCGTGGAGAATGCCTCTTCCATCTGCCCGGGTTCCCTGACAATCCGCATTCCACGTCCACCGCCACCGGCGACGGCTTTTAAAATCACCGGATAAGTAATATGATCCGCCATCTTTTTAGCGTCTTGGATATTGGTGATAACGTCCTCAGTACCCGGAATTACCGGCACACCCGCCTTTATCATAGTAGCCCGGGCTTCGGCTTTGTCACCCATTTGTTTAATTATTTTGGGAGGCGGACCGATGAATATAAGATGGTTATCTTCACACATTTGGGCAAATTCGCTATTTTCCGCCAGAAAGCCGTATCCCGGATGAATAGCGTCGGCATTTGTAATTTCCGCCACACTGATAATTTGTGATTGTTTCAAATAGCTGGCACTGCTTTTAGCTTGACCGATACAGACGGCTTCATCGGCAAAGCGTACATGCAAAGACAATGAATCTGCCGTAGAATAAACAGCTACGGTTGGAATACCGAGTTCTTTACACGCCCGAATAATTCTTAGAGCGATTTCACCCCGGTTGGCTATAAGTATTTTTTTAATCAAATTATGTCATGCTCTTTTATAAATTAAACTCAGCCTGCCGGATCAATGATAAACAACGTCTGGTTATATTCCACAGGCTGGGCATTTTCGGCAACTATTTTCTTAAGTTTACCGGATACTTCAGATTCAATTACATTCATAATTTTCATGGCTTCTATGATACATAAAGGCTGACCGACGGTAATATGATCACCAACTCTTACATAAGGCTCCGCATCGGGAGCCGATGCCTGATAAAATGTCCCGACAATTGGTGCCTTAATCTCCACACCCTGAATTTTTTCTTTATCGCTCTCCGCCAAATGCTTATCGGCAATCCCGGCCACTTCGACAAACTGATACGGAATACTTTTACGTGAAACCTCACTTGTAACGACGGAATCTTCAGCATGACCGCTTTTGTTATGGTTTTTCGTAATTCGAATTTTACGACCCCATTGTGATATTTCTATCTCGCTGATATCATGGGATTCCAAAATTTTGACCAGTTCGAGAATCTTTTTTGATCTCATTGCTGTTTCTCTCTATTCTTTAATGCGTTCACAATAGCGGCCACTCCGGGTATCGACGCGAATCTTATCGCCGACATTTATAAACAGGGGAACCTGAATTGTATACCCGGTCTCTAAAACGGCAGATTTTGATGCGCCGGTTACCGTATCGCCCTTAATACCGGGGTCAGTATCTACTACTTTTAAATTTACATGCGGCGGTATTTCAATATCTACGGCTTCAGAACCGTAAAACAATACCTTGACGGTCTCGTTTTCTTTCACAAAATGGGCAGCTTCTTCAAAAAGAGCATCGCTCATAGGAATTTGATCGTAAGTCTCGTTATTCATAAAAATATAGTTATTGCCGTCATGATAGAGGTATTGCATCTCTATCGCTTCCAGACGAACAGTATCGATTTTCTCGCCGGAGCGAAAAGTGTTGTCCACCACCTGACCGGTGCGAATATTTCGTAATTTTGTACGAATTTTTGCTCCGCCACGTGCTACTTTTACGTGTTGAAACTCAATTATTTTTAATAACTCGCCATTTAAATTGATAATCAGACCATTACGGATATCTGTTGTTGACGCCAAATGTTCTCCCTTCTATAAATAACAATTCTCATGACGCTGAATTTAGCAGCTCATGGATTCAGTGTCAACCAATTTTTCCAGTTGATTTTTTTTGATGATTAAAACCGAACATTTAACTGAAAATAGGAATTATATTGGGGATTATCATTAAGTTTTTTTATCTTTAATCTATGGGTATTTTATCAACTTGCAATACAGATCAGATTCACTCAATCATATCTACAATAGCAGGTCTTGTTCCGGTCATTCTTTACGCCGAAATGCATTACCGCCTGCCCTTTTTCAGAGGCCGGCTTTACAAAAAAGAACCGGAGATTCTTTTCGACCTGCCTTATCGGGTGCAGAGCGATATTCTGCCGGTGCTCTTTTTAGTTAAAGACGCCGACAGATTTCCGATTCAAATCCGTAAAATTGAAATTATCCTGAAATCAACTGAAGACGGCACCCCCCTGCAACATATTACCATAAATGAATCAGCGTCCATCACCGAAAAGTGGTTTTCCAGAATAATCCCGGTAGATGTCCGAAATTATAAAAACGAACATCTTAAGGTCGATTGTTTTGCCCGGGTTCAAATCGGCAACAGAACAACTACAATAAGAAACGATAATTATAAAACCTTATCGGGAGTTCCCTTTTCAACCTATATAGACGCCGAACCTTTACCAACGGAAGATGACTGGGTCTGGGGTGACTTGCATTGTCACTCTTCGTATACCGAAGACCAGGTCGAATTCGGCATCCCACCGGAACATATTCGCCCTATGGCAAATGCCATGGGACTCTCTTATTGTGCCCTAACCGAGCATTCCTATGATATGGATAACTTTCAGCACTCCTGGATAAAAAACGACGCTAACCTTGAAAAATGGAACGACTTTCAACAGAACATCCGGCAGCTGAATCAATCCTCGGATGATTTTATTATTTTACCCGGGGAAGAGGTGTCGGTTGATAACGGTTTTGGGTGCACTGTACACATGTCGGTAATCAACGATCCTAATTTTCATTATGGCTCCGGCGATGGAATGGAGAATTCCCTGGGAAAAGAGACGGAACACCATTATGCAACATTATTAGAAAATCTTTTACCGGACGCCCTCGCCATTGCCGCACACCCCATGTCAAAACCATCCTTTTTACATCGGTTATTGATTCATCGCAGTAGCTGGAATTACTGGGATATTCATCCAAAATTACACGGCTACCAGATATTAAACGGCTTAGATGATGACGCATTTCGTTCCGGAAAACAGTGCTGGATTCAAAAGATATTGAAAGGTCAACATCAATTCATCTATGCCGGCAATGATTCACACGGCAATTTTAATAGATTCCGGCAGATCAATATACCCATGCTATCCATGCATGAGCATCGGCAACAGCTATTTGGATATTATCTAACCGGAGTGAAATCTTCAACCCGCCAGGGAGTTAATGGTCTGGTGCGGGATTTAAAGCAAAATCCGGTCATTCTTACCAATGGTCCCTTCCTGCAATTTCATATTAAAGATACTTCAGGTAACAAAGCCGAAATCTCAGATATTCTCACCGGCAAACCTCAATTACTTTGTCTGAACGCCAAATCGAGCAATTTTTTTGGCTCATTAAAACAAATTCAAATCTATTCAGGCGATACCGCTACTGGTAAAGAAACACTTTATAAATCCATCACACCAATTGCCGGTCAGTACCGGACTTCAGTAACATTAACACTGGATACTCTGCCTGACCGGGGTTACCTCCGGGCGGAAATATTTACCCGTGAAAATAAATTTGCATTAACAAATCCAATCTGGCTCCGGGGAGAACCGGATTCCCTCAACAAACCAATTTCCAACCGATGAAGGCGGACCTGTCTATCCTCCGTCAGGTAGCAAACCATCCGGTGCGGCAGGCATTTCCCACACTCTCAATCTGTATCTGATTCCGTCCCGCAAAACAGCCGCGGAACGAGGAATAGCTCGATAAGATTGCCGGCAAACACAAATTCAATACTACTCTGACCGGTTTTGCTTTGCATTATGGATTTAGCCCGCAGGTTGCTCCATCACAGTATTGTTCTGAATATTCGGGGGAAAAGTTTTCGGCTTTCCGGAAGGATCCCCGTGGGAAAAGAAAAAATCGAACAGGAAGTTATCGATATGAATGGACCAAGAGGCTAAAGTGGTACACTTTTCACGACCATTTTTGGTACATTTTTGCGCAACCCTTGACATCAGGCAGTTTACCTTGCTATCGGCATTAATATGGATGGAATGAAAGAAGTTCCGGGCATGTGGATATCCCGGAAT
>DPVY01000186.1:20709-26063 GCA_003527965.1 Fidelibacterota bacterium | reverse complement strand
CGTCAACTCCGGCAGGATCTACAAAAAGCGGATCTTCCGAAAAAGAACCGATTCCCTGAGATGCTGCACCATACCAGTTATTAGTATTGCCATAAACACAATTATATGAACTAACCACATAAAAATTACCGTCACCATAAATGCCATTTATGTTGCCCATTACAATATTATTTTTCCAGACGCCGGCAATATTTTTCCCATAAATCCCATAGTTCCCGGTATTGTAAAATGTGTTGTTAATTACATTAAGGGCATTGCCGCCATTGTCATTTATATAAACGCCCCATGAACTCCAGTAATATTGATTGCCGTAAATCAGGTTGTTACGGATTGTACTGTTTTTCATTTTGTTTATTTTTATTCCGCCGGTGATATTACGGTGCAGTATATTTGCAGAAAAATCAGCAATTGTATTGTACTGAGAAGCGTTCCAATTTATGCCTATATCGGTATTATAAACGATATTACCGGTGATAGATTCCATTCCGGAGCAATTTAAAATATAGATGCCGTCCTGCCAGCCGTCATGCACCGTATTGTTGTCAATATGATTTACAGTATATTGGCTACTGCCGCTGAAATAAATTCCCTTTTCAGCAAAGTTATAAACCAGGTTATTCGAAATTTTATCCGTGTTTATATACTTGATAAAGATTCCGTATTTACCCCAGATTTCATAGACTTCATTATATTCAACAGCGCCTAAAGAATAACTTGCCGTACTGCCGTATACATAGATACCGTAATAATTGGTTTTAAAAACAGTGTTATAACTGATATTCCCACAACTGGATTTATAAAGATAAATGTTCGCTTTATTCCAGTTTTCATGTACCCGGTTGTGGGCAATTATGTCGCACCGATCAACCGTATGAAGGTAGATACCGAGATTGTTATTTCCCTTTATATCGTTATTCCAAATTGAATCAATTTCGGTTTTATAAACATAAACTCCGGTGGAAGCATCAGATATTGTGCTGTTTTTTAAAACGATATTCATATCATCATATGATTCGTAAACGCCAATACCGGCAACGGAGCCGCCTTTTACAATGTTGGAGTTAATGGTCAGTTCTCCCTGAGACTGTTTACAGTAAATTCCATATTTTGTATTCCAGTACATCTCACAATTTTTTAGAACAATATTAGCGGAGTTTTTAATATAAACACCGGAATATCTGCCATATCTAAAAACAATTCCCTGCCCTACAATACAACTTTTATTTTCAATGTGGAATATGTTATTCTTGTTGCCGTCTCCCACGTTAATGTCTCCGGCATCGCCGGTATATTCACCGGTTTTATCTCCGTAGAAAACGATAGGACTGCCGGCAGAACCTGAACTGGCGACTTTCATCTGCTCCCAATAATCGCCGGCGCCGATAAAAACAGTGTCACCGGGTGATAGAGCATATTGGGCGGCTTTAGTGACGGTTTTCCAGGCGGTCGATGGTGACAATCCATCGTTTCCATCATTACCGCCTGTTCGGACAAAGTAATTTGTTCCAAAGAGATTCGCAGCTAAGAAAAGTACTGCAATGATAATGACAAGAATTTTGTATTTGGGAGCCATCTTGAATCTCCTTCTTAATTATCGTAAAATATTCAGCGCTCAATTTATTGAATTCATGTTAAAAATATCACATATATTGTTAATAATATCAAGGAATAAAAATATGGATTTGGCTATTGTTATTAACCCGCTTTACAAAGTGTCCTTTTAAACTAAAATTATTCATGTTATCGATATGTCCAATAAATTACCACCGGTAACAGTTAATTGGTAAGATAAGTAATTTATCAAGCCGACCTATTGTTATTTTCAATATGACAACAAATGCCTATATTTAGCGGGTAATATTTAGGATCAATACAGCAGATGTACAAATTAAAGGTAATATACGAGGATAACCATTTATTGGTAGTTTATAAGCCACCGGGAATCCTGACACAAGGCGATATTACCGGCGATGTTACCCTGTTGGAAATTGCCAAAGAATATCTCAAGGAAAAATATAAAAAACCGGGTAATGTCTATCTCGGGTTAGTCCACCGCCTGGACCGACCGGCGTCGGGCGTAGTGGTTTTTGCCCGGACGTCCAAGGCTGCGACGCGGCTGACGGAGCAATTCAAACAGAGGCAGACCCGCAAGATCTACTGGTGTCTAATGAGCGGAGAAGTGCCGGAGCGGGGTGTTTGGAAAGACCGTATTGAGCGTCAGGATGTTACCAGCTATATTGTCAAAGGGGACGCAAACGCCGAGTTGGGCTTCAAACGTCTTGCCTATAAAGATGATTTTTCATGGGTTGAAGTTGATTTGCGCACCGGTAAGCATCATCAAATCCGGGTCCAGTTTGCCCACCGCGGGTTTCCGGTTCTGGGGGATTTTCGATATGGATCAAAGCATAAATTTCCCGACAAATCAATTGCCTTGCATGCCCGTTCAATCGGCATTATTCATCCCACACTTCAGGATAACAGAATCTACATTTGCGATCCTGAACCATTTTGGGACGATTACATCAAATACTATTGATCCGGAATAGATACTAAAATGTTCAAAAACGCTATTCAAATTGCCGGTATAATCGATCAGGCAGATGCCAAGATATTAATGCGAGAGGGCGTTGATTTCCTGGGGTTTCCACTGCGGTTGGCTGTCCATCAAGAGGATTTATCCGAAGATGAAGCCGCCAAAATTATCCGAACAATCCAGCCGCCTCACTATAGCGTATTGATTACTTATCTCGATAATGCCCGGATAATTACTGATTTTTGTAAACTGCTGGGTGTCGCGATTGTTCAATTGCATGGACCTGTGCCAGTATCGGAATTACAGAAAATGAAAACAGAAGCGCCGTCGCTAAAGATTATCAAAAGTTTAATCGTGAGCGGGAATAATTCCGATAAACTGCTGTCAGACGTTGAGAAATATTCGAAATATGCAGACGCCTTTATTACCGACACTTTTGATCCTGAAACCGGAGCTTCGGGGGCTACCGGGAAGGTGCACGATTGGAGTATTAGCCGGCGTTTGGCGGAGGTATCACCAAAACCGGTAATCCTCGCCGGCGGCTTGACTCCTGAAAATGTTCGCGAGGCAATTCTAACGGTTCACCCGGCGGGGGTGGATGTCCATACCGGTGTAGAAGACCACGAAGGCAGAAAGGACCCTGTCAAAATCCACAGATTTGTCGAGGAGGCGAAAATTGGATTCAAGATGTTGGCTGATATCGAACCTGTCAAAATTCCGATTAACGGCGTTCTGGATCTGCACACTTTTCAGCCACGGGAGATAAAAGAATTGGTGCCGGACTATTTGCAAGCCTGCCGCGAAAAGGGAATTTATCAAGTGCGGATTATTCACGGTAAGGGTAGCGGGACACTGCGCCGTACCGTCCAGGCGATTCTGTCCCGGCTTCCGCAAGTGGAATCTTTTCATACAGCCGGAGGAGCGGGGGGCGGCTGGGGGGCTACAATTGCGGTATTAAAACATATCGCCAGGTAGAGTCTCCTGAAAAAGTCATTTCCACATTACTTATCAGTATTCACGATCGGCGCCGAAATAATGTTTAATAGTTTAGATGTAAAAGGTTAACCATCGAATTTATTCGACGGGAGAAAACGGTTTCTATTACTATTTCTGACTTTCTTAAAGAGACTTTCCGCAGGAACTCCTTCGGAGCCTTTCGGAGTAGTCGAAGAATTTCATGAACGAATTCGGAGATGTGGAGTTAGTGCTCAATATCCACCCAATGAATTGCCTGCCTGTGCCGGCACGGCAGACAGGAGTGGTTAACCTTTAGAAGTAGGTTTCTTGAATAGATTTTTACATTACACAATAGGTGTGTGGCATACAATATTCTAATCACTTTCGTCTATGCCGGATAATCAAACAAATGACAAATACGGGTTAAAATACCCGTGACGTAAACCGGGAAAATTCCGCTTAATAAACTCAATCATATTTCGGATACCGCGTCCCTTCTGCTCCGGCGGATTCATCTGCTCCCAGTACCATTCGGGATCGATATTTAGATTGCGCCACTGGATCATGTCGATGCCATAATCTTCGATTAATTCCACTACCGCTTCGACTTCATCGGGCTGGTCACTGAACCCCGGGAAAACGAACAGGTTAACTGAAACAAAGCCGCCCTTTCCTTTCATGACCCTGATCGATTCGAGAACATCTTCATAATGATAATTTACCGGGCGAAAATAGCGTTCATAATAAGTTTTGCGGACTGAGTTCATGGAAACCCGCATACTGTCCAGCCCGGCATCCCGCAATTTTGCAATCACTCCCGACCGGCTGGCATTTGTATTTAGATTGACCGTCCCTTTTGTCGTCCGTCGCCTGATACCCTCGACAGTATCGATCAGCAGCTGCGCATTCATCAGAGGTTCGCCTTCGCAGCCCTGTCCAAAACTGGCGACCGGCTCCGGCGCGCTTTCCAAATGGTCCACCGCAAGTTCAATGATCTCTTCGGCAGTTGGCGTAAAATCTATCCGGAACTGGGCACTGCTGATGCCGGTATCCTTTTGCAGGGAGAGACAGCCAATACAATTGGAATTGCAGGCTTGAGACGTCGGTAAAGGCATTTCCCAGCGATTCAGTAAGTAATTTAATGCCGCCGGACAACGGTAAGTCAGGGCGCAATTGTTTACCAGATGCCTTGCCAGGCGATTATGGGGATATCTACTTAGAATTTTGTCTGCCGCCGCCGGAATACGGTCGTAATTAAACTGAGACGGGTCCTGGCGGATACTGTCATCAATCCGGATTGCCGGAACATAAAACTGACCGTCGTGCCAACCAACCGTCGAATATGCATATAAGGGTAAGACGGGAGCATCCGGCAGCTTTTCCCAGGCAGCATTATAAAAAATCGTATAGGCCGGCGCCACAAAGGCAGCTACGGCTACCAGTTGCTCATCATTTTCCGGTTCAAGAATAAGGATTTTCCCGGATTTGTGATCCTTACCAACCGGCAGGCGTCCCGGCAGTTCCATCAATTGGCTGCCATCGGGCAAAGGGATCCATTCATCCGCAGAAATATCCACAATCCGGTCCCCGGATACACCAACCGCTGTATATTCCTCAATATCCACAACATTGCCACAACCATCGGAAACGACCAGGCGGGGAGTTAATTCACTCATATTCAGGATTCCTTCTATTTAGTGGGTCGATATACTATAAAAATAAAAAATCTGATTATCCAATGTCCAAGTATTTTTGTCGTTATCGCTCCTTTTTCATTTTTGTCCAACCTTTTCTTACTCGTTACAAAGCCCCAGCTTTGTAACGGAAATTTCATTCTTCGCTATCATTCCCAAGCTGGGGCTTG
>DPVY01000186.1:0-20361 GCA_003527965.1 Fidelibacterota bacterium | reverse complement strand
ACCGTTCCTGTAAGTCAAACTTCTTTTCTTTTTTATTCATATTTGGAAATTCCGTGCCTGCCCCGTGAAATTTTCTTTTCCTTTTATTACACTGGGGTTGGATATTGGACATTAACTTACCCTCTCAATTCTCAGAAGAGCCCTATTTACTATTTTCCTTAAAAATATCGTGTAATAAAAACCATAAATCTCCTCAATATTGGTTGCGCGTGCAACTATTATGCATTATATTTGTGGGCAAATTTGATGAGATGAAAGAAAATATAATGAAAAACAAAAATCATATACTGGCTGACGAACGGATCGGTCGCTTATTAATAAAATTATCTACACCGGCCATGGTAGCCATGTTTGTCATGGCGCTTTACAACATAGTAGATACGATATATATCGGACGCGGCGTAGGTCCGTTGGCAATTGCCGGTATTACAATCGTCTTCCCAATTCAAATGATAGTCATGGCAATCGCAATGATGCTGGGAATTGGCAGTGCTTCAATCATCTCACGGGCGCTGGGCGCTAAAGATTATCAAAAAGCCAATAAAGCGCTCGGTAATATCATTGTATTAGTAACCGGTTTCGGATTGCTCATGGCAACCCTGGGGAATATTTTTCTGGATGATCTTTTACAAATTTTTGGCGCCACTGGAAACATCTTGCCATATTCCCGGGATTACGCCTCTATTATTCTTTACGGAACAGTCTTTCACTCTTTTGCCATGGCAAGCAACAATATCATACGCTCGGAAGGTCGCGCCAAAATAGCCATGATGACCATGTTAATCTCGGCAATTTTGAATATTATCCTTGATCCGATATTTATTTTTGTTCTAAAAATGGGAGTGCGCGGGGCAGCTCTGGCTACTGTTATTTCCCAAATTGCAACGGTAATATATCTGGTTTATTACTTTTTTACCGGTAAAAGCAGCCTGAAAATTCGAGTCGGAGACTTGCGCCTTAATAAAAAGATTATTCTGGAAACCATTGCAATTGGCTCGGCGTCGTTTTTCCGGCAGATTTCCGGCAGTATTCTAATTATCATTATGAACAATACCTTAAAAGTTTATGGCGGCGATTTGTCCATAGCGGCTTTTGGAATTATACATCGTTTACTGATGTTTGTGGCGATGCCGATTTTCGGAATTGCGCAGGGTTTACAGCCGATTATCGGTTTTAACTATGGCGCCAGACGTTATGATAAAGTCCGGCGGGGACTGAAATTAGCGATCAGGGCTTCTTCTATTATGGGGCTATGCGGAACCCTGATTTTAATCGCCTTCACCCGCCCTCTGTTAACAATATTTACAAACAATCAGGAACTGCTTGACCTTGGTAGTAACGCGCTGCGGATTTATGTCCTCGCCTTTCCCTTATTCGGATTTCAAGTCATCGGCTCCACCCTTTTCCAGGCTCTTGGCAAAGCCAAACAGGCGTTAGGATTGACGCTCGGGAAACAACTTTTTGTTATATTAATGGTCTTGGTTTTACCCCAATTATTACAACTGAATGGTGTCTGGTTAACATTTCCGATAACCGATGTTGTGTTTTTCTTCGTGACCCTGGCTTTTTATCTGCCCCAGATGCGCGAGTTTGACGCTAAGATAGCAAAGACATAGAAAGGAAAAAATTATGCAGGAACATCATGTATCGATCGGTCGCTATCTTTCCTGTCTCTATCGACATACCCAGATGTACCTTGATCGGCAGCTGCGCGATTACGGTTTGGGTTACGGATCGCTTTCATTTCTGATGATTTTATTCCGCAACGACGGTATTCACCAGGAAGAATTGAGCCGGATTTTGAACATTGACAAAGCCACAACCGCCCGCGCCATCGGAAAACTTATCAATGCGGGCTATCTGCGCCGGGAACCGGATATTCACGATCGCCGGGCCTCTTTCATTTGTCTGACTCCGGAAGGGATTAGCCTCAAACCGGAGTTAGAACGGCTATCGCAACAGTGGACAGAGCAACTTACAGCCGGATTTTCGGATGAGGAGCGGGCGCAGGTATACCGGTTATTGGATAAAATGAGCCGGAATACGGTAACATTTCGCACAGAACATTTTTATAAATAGCTCGCCCGCCTTCTCTTATTCGGTACATTTCTGTTTCGCTATTGAATGTATTTTCCCCCTGAATAATTCTGCCTAAATATTTTTATTGGAAATAACGTAAAAACATTGTATAATCGCTGGCTTTTTTTAACCCTGTTTTTTGCAACTGCAAAATACCGGAGCTACGGCGTTGTAGGAACCATTTATAGGAGGATTTATGCGATATGGAAAGAGAAATCAAAGGTTACGGCCCCCATTTAATGCTGGATTTGAATAACTGCGATCCGGAGATACTTAACGATCTTAATGCATGTTATCAACTTCTCAATGACATTCCCGAAAAGATCGGCATGACTAAAATCACCCGGCCCTACGTTTTCCGTTATGAAGGCTCATATGAAAACGACGATGGGATCACGGGTGTTGTCATAATTGCCGAAAGTCATATTTCACTACACACTTATCCCAAGAAAAATTTTGTTTTTGTCGACCTGTTTTCCTGTAAACCCTTCGATGTCGAAGAAGCGAAAAATTACATCATCGAATATTTTAAATCGAAGTCGCCCAAGGTACATCTTCAAATCCGTGGTGAAGAGTTTCCCGACGCCGTAGCAATAAAACCTTGACCATGAAAAGCCAAAACCAATTGCAAAACCCGGGAGCCTTCGGTGCTCTGGAGGCTCCCGATTGCGCCTACGATAGAGCGAAAGTCGCTATCTTGCCGATTCCTTATGACGGGACATCCACCTGGGTAAAAGGCGCCGACAAAGGTCCGGAAGCGCTATTGGCAGCTTCCGGTAATATGGAACTCTACGATATTGAAACCGATAGCGAAGTCTATCAAAAGGGAATCGTTACCCTTAATCCTCTCGACTGTCCGGCGGATCCGGAAGAGATGGTTAATATAGTTCAACAAACTGCCGAATCAATGGTACGAGACGATAAGTTGCTGGTTGGAATAGGCGGAGAACATTCCGTCAGCACCGGTCTGATCAGGGCGGCAGTAAAAAAGTATGGTAATATTTCTGTCCTGCAGTTGGATGCTCATGCGGATTTACGGAATGAATATGGCGGGAGTCTCTATAATCACGCCTGTGTGATGGCAAGAGCAAAAGAAATTTGCCCTATCGTACAGGTTGGCATTCGCAGTATGGACAGCTCCGAAAAAGAGAGTCTCGACCCCGACCGGATTCTGTATGCCCATCAATGGTTTGTCCATTCCAATCCGGTTGAGTGGATTATTTCCAGGTTAACGGAAAAAGTCTATCTTACCATTGATCTGGATGTCTTTGACCCGGCTGTCATGCCCTCGACCGGAACTCCCGAACCGGGCGGGTTGTGGTGGAATGATATCATGAAAATTATCAGGGGAGTCGCTTCCCGCAAAAATATTATCGGGATGGACGTAGTTGAACTTTGTCCCAATCCATCGGATAAAGCCCCGGATTTCCTGGCGGCAAAATTAATTTACCGGTCGCTGAGTATGATATTTGCAAAGGAGAAGGTGCGATGAAAAAGCAAGACTATTTAAAAAACGTTATTCAACATATCGATATTAAGTCCTTTGACGCCCGCCCGATTATCGACGCTTATAAAAACATGGCTTTTCAGTCCCGCAACCTGGCAGCGGCGGCGGATATTTACAGCCGGATGCTCAAGGACAAAGACTGTAATATCATCCTGACTCTGGCGGGTTCGCTATTCAGCGCCGGGTTGAAGAACATCGTTGCCGACATGATTGAGAATAATATGGTGGACGCCATTGTCTCAACCGGAGCGGTAATCGTGGATCAGGATTTCTTCGAGGCTCTGGGATACAAACATTATATCGGAACTCCATTTGTGAATGATGCCGATTTGCGGGAGCTTATGATCGACCGGATTTACGACACTTATATCGATGAAGAAGACCTGCGGGTTTGCGATATGACAATTGCTGAAATTGCCGATAGTCTGGAACCCCGCCCCTATTCATCCCGTGAATTCATCTTTGAAATGGGTAAATACCTCGATAAAAAGGGTCTTAAAACCGAAAAATCGGTCGTCTATTCCGCTTATAAAAAAGGCGTACCGATTTTTGTACCGGCTTTTTCCGACTGCTCGGCGGGCTTTGGTTTGATTCATCATCAATGGCATAACAGAGATAAATACCTGAGTATCGATTCCGCCCGTGATTTCCTGGAACTGACGCGGATAAAAATTGCCAGCAAGGAAACCGGTATCTTCATGATCGGCGGCGGCGTACCCAAGAACTTCACCCAGGATATCGTCGTTGCTACCGAAGTGCTGGAGATTGAAAAACCGATGCATAAGTATGCAATTCAATTGACAGTCGCCGATGAACGCGATGGTGCGCTTTCCGGCTCCACCTTGAAAGAAGCCAGCTCCTGGGGCAAAGTGGACACAACCTTCGAACAAATGGTTTACGGCGAAGCAACCGTGACTATGCCGCTGTTAGTCAGCGACGCCTATCATCGGGGCTACTGGAAAGAGCGGATGCCCGCCAATTTTCAGTCACTGTTTCAGAAATAATATAAATTCAAATTAATACTTAAAATCTCCGGCTGAAGAAATCCCTCAGTGGAGATGGTGAATGAAATTTTCAGCGCCACCCGACAATTTTTATGAATACATTAGATTAATTGGATTTTCACCGGATCATTGGTTTGAAAAAGATGATAGCGCCTTAAATTTCAACTGCGGAACAGAGTGATTTCCCGGAGATTTATTTCAGCCGGTGTCTTTTTTGTTAACTTTTTTCGACAAGGAAAAAAGTAATGAAACTATTTTTCAGAAACAATCAGATGGACTATTATTCAATATCCAAATTAGATTTATTCCGATCCATTAGAGACGTTTTATATAACATAAAATCAAATATCCCAAGTTGCTTTTTTAAACCTTTCCCGGAAAAATTTGAAAGAGCCTCCTTTTTTTAGAATAAATTTAAATGTTCAACACGGAACAGCCAATATCCAAGTATTTTTGTCGCTATCACTCCTTTTTTTTGTAGCAATGCTTTTTTCTTACTCGTTACAAAGCCCCAGCTTTGTAACGGAAATTTCATCTTTTGCAAACAAACATTCATTCCATTCCCAAGCTGGGGCTTGGGAAAGAGCATGACAAATCGTTCCTGTAAGTCAAACTTTTTTTTTCTTCATATTTGGAAATTCCGGGCTTGCCCCGTGAAATCTTCTTTTCCTTTTATTACACTGGGGTTGGATATTGGACATTAACTTATCCACTCAATTCTAAGAAGAGCCCTTTTTATAAAGCAGAGGCTGTCCGGAAGGTCTTCAAAAGCAGTCATTACGGCGTTTCATTCACAACGGCAATGTTATAAATTCAAAGATTCAACCGGCGGCGGTTTTCAAAGTATCGGGTGATCTAATTGCTTTTGCCTAGTATCATAATTCAATCTCCGGTATATTGGTATGACGAATATCACAGATTACCCATAAAATATTGCTATAATGGTACGTTTGTTTTAATTTCGATTGAAAATAACTTAGTTGACGATTTGGAACATATTTGCATTAATAACGTCAGTAATTAACAGATGCTTACTATGATTGCCATCATTTACAGGAGGAATTATGTCAGTTAGACGGCATTTCTCGTTGCAATTAGTTTTAATTTTCATATCGTTACTTTGCCAGCTGAATGCCCGGACGAATCTCAGGATTGCGGTTCTGGATTTCCAGAATCTGACCGGCCGTGAGGAGATGAATTTCCTCGAAAAGGCAATCCCGCAGATTTTAATTACGGATCTGATGCTATGTGACGAAATCACCATTATTGAACGATCCCGGATGCAGGATGTGCTGGATGAGATGCAGCTTGCCCTGTCCGGTATGATTGACGAAGCGACAGCAGTGGAAATAGGCACAATGGCGGGAGCAAACACCATTCTTGTGGGAAGTATTACCGTAGGAGGCAACGTATACCGGATCGATTCCCGGTTGGTTGATGTGGCTACGGGAGAAGTGCTTTTGGCTGAAAAAAAAGACTGGTTGTCGGAGGATGAAATTATCCGGGCTGTCGATGAACTTGCCGAGGCTATTATCCGGCAACTGACCGGCGAATACGTGGCGGTGAGTACCGATTTTGAGATTGAACCTCCACCCTACTTTGAAGACCATGTTTTGACCATGGAATCGGCTATAGACAAGCCGGTCTGGCTAAACGGAAGCGCTGAACCGGTATATCTTCAGATAGATATTTATTCAAAGGAAATTCCACTCCGGGAACGAATTCCGTTGAATATCGCTCTTGTAATCGACCGCAGCGGCAGCATGGCAAGAGCAAAGAAACTGGATTACGTCAAACAAGCGGCGGAATTTGTTGTTCGGAATATGGATCGCGATGATATTCTATCATTGGTTACCTATGAATCCCGGGTTCAGGTTGTATTGCCGGCCCAAAATATTCATAATAAACGCCAAATCATAAAAATTATCAAAGGGATTACAAGCGGCGGTTCCACTAATCTCAGTGGCGGTATGCTAGAGGGTTATTCGCAGGTCGCCCGGTATTTGCAAACCGGTCAGGTGAACCGCGTGCTGTTACTGTCGGACGGTTTGGCAAATCAGGGAATTACACAAACCGGGAAGCTGCGGGAAATCTGTAGAGAAAAAACGGCAAAAGGAATGTCCATATCAACATTTGGCGTTGGCGCAGATTATGATGAAGATCTTATGCAGACTTTGGCGGAATACGGGCAGGGAAATTACTATTTAATCGCTTCCCCGGAACAGATTCCAAGGATTTTTACCGGAGAGATGTCCGGTTTGCTGGCGGTGGCAGCACAGAATGTTTTGATTGCAATTGAGACCGCACCAGGCGTCCGGGTCGAGAAAGTATTCGGATTTCCGACAAATGTCCAAAAGAACCGGACTGAAGTTGCCCTGGGCGATGTATTTTCCAACGATCACTTTAAGGTAATATTTCAGCTGAGTTTACCAAAAAGTATCGGGGATTCTCTGCAACTGGCGAAGGTGTCCATGTCATACGACGACGTGGTAAATAAGGGGGAACGAGTAGAAACAGGTTCTCTAATCCATATTTGGGGAACATCGGCGCCGGAAGAGCAAAATGATTATTTTAATCCTTATGTCGGTGAAAACATTTCTCTGTTGTCTTCAACTCAGCAGATACAGAGCGCCATTCAGATGGTTGAAGAGGGTAACGTGGAAAGCGCCCGCAAGGAATTGAGCAAACAGATGACGCATGTATCTAATTCGGTTCAAAAATATAAAAGCGCCGCGCTTAAAAAGCAGCTTCTGACCCTTCACAGGTATTCATATTCTCTGGAAAATATAGACCGGAGACCTGAAGACGAAATTCGAGTCATGCAGAAAGCGGCTAAGTACGATCTGTACCAGGTCGGGAGAGGCAAAAAACCGAAACCGGCTGAGCAAATCTGGCTGGAAAAGCCAATATCAAGAGATACTACCGATTCTCAAAATTCGAAAGAAAAAATAATCAGGGAACCCGTGAAACCACGAAAGCCGCCGCAAAATTCAAGTAATATCCGTTATCGAAGAAGGGTCGAACCTCCTAAAGAAAAGAGATCCTCGTCTTCAGACAGTAAGCCGGTTATCAATCCCAAACCGAAACCCCCGAAACCTGTTTTGATTCCCCGTAAGTCCGGCGAGAAAAAAAGCGTTAAAGCAATCAAACCCCAAAAATCCCCGGAGAAAAAACCTGAAAAAACGGATAAACCGGTTTCAAAACCAGCCGATGAGCAGACAACCGATAAAAAACCCACTGTTAAGGATAAAGATAACAAATAGTCGCCTATACCTGTCAGACTTATTCAAATAATCGTATATGAAGCAGAAAAATCTTTTAAACCTGACAGGTATAACAACAGATAGCCTCACTCGTTCCCAAATTCAATTTGGGAACGAGGATTAAATCAGAGACTTTAGTATCGTAGGTAAAATGCTTGTGTCACCGCGGGAGCGGAGACACGAGTACAACACAGCTTCGCGGCTCACTTTTCTTCTCATTCCTAAACCCCGAAACCCTGCTCATTCCCAAGCCCCAGCTTGGGAATGTTTACAATGTATTAAATTTCCATTACCCAAATTTATAGTTCTGTCGGGTCCTCAGACCTGACGGTACGATGGAAGCCCCTATACCTGTCAGACTTATTCAAATAATCGTATACGAAGCAGAAGAATCTTTTAAACCTGACAGGTATAACAGACGTCTGGCATATTTGTGCCCGAGTCACAAATATTTTATCCTATAAAAATGATTGAAAACAGGACCACACTGGCAATAGCTAATATTCCCGGTCTAAATACTTTTTGGTAATATTCTTTGAGATTACTCTGGAAATATTCAATAGTTACCGACACGCAGGGATGCACGGGGCTGACAACATAACCGATAAAAACTGCAAAGTACATGACCGCAAAAACCATTGGCGTCATACCGGCAGCGCCGAAACGCGCATAAAATATCGGCAAGATTATAGATACGGGCACCTGAACGCGACCGGTCACGAAGCCCAGGAATATTCCGATTCCAACAATAAGAAAAGTTTTGGAAAATGCGATAGCGGCAATGGCAGCGGAAACATCAGAGGCCTTGAAGATATTCAAAAAAATGAACATTCCGATAATAAGCAGGCTGAAACGCCAGGGTCTCATTTTTACTACTATAGGAGTGATGTCTTTCAGTGGTAATTTACCGAAATAAAAACTCAAGCCTAAAGACGCCAGAACACCAATAATCAGGGGAATTTCTCCCATGACATTTTTAAACAGCGCAATGGAAACTAAATGAATAACCGGCGCTGTTAAAATTATACATATAGGTTTCAGGATATTTTCCCAGCTGTGTTTCCCTTCCAGACTGGTTTTGTCCGCTATTGGTCTCAGCAGGTAAAAATATCCGAGAAGTGTCAACAGCAGGAAACCCGGCAGCAAATATAGCACCTCCGTATAGAGATCCAGTTGCGCCATTTTGGTGGTTGCCAGCAGGCCGGCAAGAGGATAGATCATAACCAGAATATGCCGGAACCAGACATTGATAGCGACATAATCGGCTTTGCTTGCTCCTTTACCAACACTCGCAATGACCGGCGCCGATAGTAGCGCGCCGCCCGGCATAGACAGCATTCCCATAAACGCCGGCGCAATAAACAGAAAGGTTTTACTGCGCATATTCAGAGACTGAATGAGATTCTTAATCAATCCCGATCTTTCTAACGCACCGCCAATCAACGGAATAATGCCAACGGATAGCGCCAACATCAGAATAGAGTAATCGGTACAGGTGCTAAAAAAGAGTTTAGCAACATCGACAAAGGGCAGATTTAGAATACCGAGAATGAAAGATGCCAGCAATAATCCCAGCCAGATATTATTTCGCCCAATCAGAATGAGCAGGGTAATTGAAACCAGAAAACTGAACCAGACAAACGCCATAAAAACTCCTAATGATTCAATACACAAAGCGTGGTAAAGATATAAATTAGAATGCTGGATTCAAAGGAAATCAACTCGTTTTTACTGCTTGGGAGTGGCGTGATTTTTGTATTTATAACTAATTGTCCCGTTTGTAAGCGGGAGAATGAGAGGCATGGGCGATCGATATTTTACACCGATGACGTTGATTTTCCCAATACTGGAAATGGAACATTTTTATTTGGAGAATTTTATGACGAAATTCTTAGTGACGGGCTCTCTTGGACAAATTGGAACCGAGCTGGTCAATACACTTTGTGACCGCTATGGAAAAAATAGTGTGGTTGCCTCCGACAAACGGGTAAAGTGTGATAACGACCAGACTGGGGATTGTGAATATGTTGTTTTGGATGTTACCGACATAAAACAAATGGCAGATTTAGTTCAAAGACACAAGATTACCGTGATTTATCATCTGGCGGCGCTCTTATCGGCAACCGCGGAGAGCAACCCGCAATTAGCCTGGGATATTAATATCAACGGTCTCTACAATATTCTGGAAGTGGCGCGGGAATACAATTGTGCTGTTTTTACCCCCAGCAGCATCGGCGCTTTCGGACCGACAACCCCGCCGGAAAAAACACCTCAGGATACGATCCAGCGCCCGACAACAATGTATGGCGTTACTAAAGTTGCCGGAGAATTACTGTGTGACTATTATTTCAAACGTTTTGGCGTAGATACCAGGGGACTGCGTTATCCGGGCATTATTTCTTATAAGACACTGCCGGGCGGCGGCACGACTGATTACGCCGTGGAGATCTATTATGAATCTATCAGACAGAAAAAGTACACCTGTTTCCTGAGAGCCGGCACTTTTCTGGATATGATGTACATGCCGGACGCTATCAAGGCGGCGATTGACTTGATGGAGGCTGATCCGGCGAAACTAAGTCACCGTAATGCCTTCAATGTGACAGCCATGAGCGTTGACCCTGAAAAAATAACAGCGTCCATTAAAAAACATATTCCGGATTTTACAATAGATTACGAAATTGATCCTGTTCGCCAGGAAATCGCGGACTCCTGGCCCAATTCTATGGATGATTCCGCTGCTCGCGAGGAATGGGGTTGGCAGCCGGACTATAATCTGGATAAAATGACCGCCGATATGTTGAAACATCTTGGAGATAAGCTCAAAGTGAGATCCGGGTATAACGAATGATTTACGGTATCGGCACAGATATTATCGAAGTAGAGCGAATCGCGAAACAGGTTTCCGGGCAGACGCGCTTCAAAGAGAAAATCTTTTCATCCCAAGAAATAGAGTACTGTGAATCCTTTAAGAAAGGTAAAGCCCAGCATTATGCGGCGCGTTATGCCGCTAAAGAGGCCTTTTTTAAGGCAATTGGGACGGGGTACCGGGGCGGCATTGCCTTTTGTGAAATATCAATTATAACCGATGAACTCGGCAAACCCGTCATGATGCTTTCCGGAAAGGCGAAAACCTTCGCCGGGGAACATGGGTTCACTGCGATTCACGTATCACTATCGCACCTGGAAAAATATGCCTGTGCGGTTGTTATCGTTGAGACAAATTAAAATAAGGAGTCACCATGCCTCTACAGCGCTTGCTGAACACGATAAATAAACAACTGGATGATTTACATACCAGCGGAAGAGCGAAGGGAAAGGAAAAAACGATCACCGGCATAAAACGGGCCGCAGGAAAGTTTGGACCGCGTTACTATCTTGAAGGATGGGGCGATAAAGAGTTTATCAAAATGAACTCGAACTCCTACCTGGGAATGTCCCTGCGCAAAGATGTGATTGCCGCCGAAGAAAAAGCCGCCCGCGAATTCGGGGTAGGACCCGGCGCCGTGCGGTTTATCAGCGGTACCCACAAACAGCATGTCGAGTTGGAAAAAAGGCTGGCAGCGTTTCATGACCGGGAGGCGGCGATGCTGTTCAGTTCGGCCTACGTTACCAGTATGGGCGTGATTGCGCCTTTGACAACGAGTGAAACCGTGTTGATCAGCGATGAGCTTAATCACAACTGCATTATCAACGCCATGCGCCTGTCCCGCCCGGCAGATAAGGCTATATATAAGCATAATGATATGGCGGATTTTGAAGTTAAATTGAAAAAGAGCATCGGCAAAGGAAAACGCGCGTTTGTGGTAACGGACGGAATTTTCAGCATGCGCGGAGATCATGCGCCGCTGAAAGAACTGGTTGAGATTGCGAACAGGTATGACGACCGGTTCGAAGAAGGCGTGATAACTTTAATCGACGATTCTCACGGTGTCGGGGCGTTTGGACAAACCGGGCGGGGAACCGAAGAATACACCGACGCCAGGGTCGATATTATCGTCGGCACTCTGGGAAAAGCATTTGGCGTGAATGGCGGATATGTCGTATCGAACGGGAAGATCATTGATTTTTTACGGGAAACCGCTCCAATGTATATCTATTCCAATCCTATTACTGTTTCCGAAGCGGCGGCGGCGCTGAAAGCGCTGGAAATCCTGGATAGCCCGGCAGGATTGGAAATCATTGCCCATTTACGCGCCATGACAAAGAAGTTCGAGAACGGATTGATTGAGCTGGGTTACGAAACGATTCCCGGCGAACACCCGGTGGTACCACTGATGGTTCGGGATACGGCGCAGACCGCCGATCTGGTCAAATATCTGACTGAAAACGGGGTACTGGGAACAGGATTAAATTTCCCGGTTGTTCCCAAGGGTGATGAAGAGATCCGCTTCCAGGTTTGTGCCGACCACACTGCCGCCGACATTGATTATGTTCTGGAAGTATTAAAAAAATACAGGCAAAAATAAAATTAGATCCGACGGTCGAGCTCTTCATACATGTTGTCATCGGTATCGTAATCGCGGCGGGCTGGCGGCTTTTTCAACTTATTCGATATTCAAATAGAGTTTTGGAACGCTGCAATGCGTACCACTACTCCATCACTCCATTACTCCAACAAAACGAAGATAATTCAAAACCTGTTTAGTCGCTCCGGGAACAGGTTTAATTAAGAATATCTCCACAAACAAACCACTTCATTAGTTTACTGCACTGGTTAAAAGTAATTAGTGTAATTAGTATAATTCGTAGTTTGAAACTATATTTACATCAACAAGCTCATCACATTATTCCGATCCAGCAAATCCACATCTTCAGGATTTTCAAGGAAATCCCGGACATCATCGACGACATTGTCCCATTCCATCTTTTTTAGGTAGTCAGTGATAAACATCTTCCAGTTTTGCGGCGTCAACGGCGGTTCTTTCCACCCGGTCTGTGCAAGTGCATTATTCAGATGAGTAAAATTGGGCTCTACTTTATTCGTTAAAGTGAGATACCAGATCAAATCGTAAATATCTCGGCCTTTTGTCCATTTGCGGGTCAGCAGGGCGTGTATTTTTCCTGAAAACATGGAAGAAATATGATGGTGCCACAAATGTAAAAAGAAGTGTTTGCGGATAATCGTGGAATCGGTGTCAGCGCCTGCGGGAGGATTGTGGTCGATTCCAATTTTAATGGATAGTTTTTGATTTGATTGAGCAGCTAAACCAGTTTCCTGTAACAGATCTTCAAATTTTAATGTCATGGATTGTACGGTGCGATCTGCATTTATGGACGATGAAAATCTATATCCGGCTTTGAGCAAGCGGGTTTCAATTTTTTTGACAAGTCGCGGGAAATCGTAATTTTGAGTGTTTTCGAGAGAAAAATCCAGATCAACAGAATATCGGGGAAGTTGATATAAGAATCGCAGGGCTGTACCGCCGATAAAAGCGAGGTTCAGAAAAGCGTCCGATCGCTGCATTGCATATAAAATCTCGGCTTGCAGATATTCTCTCAACAGGTTTTGTCGATGGAATCCTGTTGGAGCGTGTTTCGCAATCTCGATAGCATGTTGTTTCATGGAAAATCCAAACCTTATTTGATAAACTTATTAAAGGGCGCTAACTGCATTATACGATATAGTTTTGGGCGATTAAACTTTCTGAGAAAACAGATCATTCTTTCTGCCGAAAGTTGGTCCAAATTTTGAAACCTCATTTCTACAATTCTGTCAGAAGTTGTTTCACCTTTCAGGAAGTAGAAAAAATCAAGAATAGCTTTTTCAGGGTAAGCAATCGAAATTTGATGCGACCCCTGCTCCAGGAGATAATATCCCCAGAAATAATCTGCGCTGATATGATGATAACGGAATCTTCCGAACGGATTGGTGAAAATTTGCCCGCGATCCGTCGTGACATTTGTAACTGTAAAGACGCCTTCAGGAATGAGATTGTAAAAAAAGAGAGCATAAGTCAGTGAAATATATGACGGGTACACCAGCCTGTTTGCAATCAATTCGCTCGATGGCGTTTCTTTTCGATATGGCTCGCAAAAGGTATAAATGCCTCTGCGGAGTTGAATGAGCTTTCCTTGCATCGTCCACTGGTATAATCTATTCTGAATGTTGCGGCTTCTTGCTTCTCCTACAGAAATACTGCTGGATTCAAAAATAATCTCGTTGCCGAACCGTTCGAGGAAGTCTTGCCATTTCATTTCAATAACTCATTATTAACGATGAGTAAATGTAACGAATTGCAAAGAATTGGTCAATAGTAAAACGTATGGTTTCTTAAAAAAGCTCTTGTAACTCATTCCCAAGCCCCAGATTGGGAATGCTAGATAAGAATGAAATTTCCGTTGTAAAGACAGAGCTTCGAAACAGTCGACATCCAATGGTGGTAATCTCCTGTCGGTACCAAAATTTCTTCGTTCCAGGACTCCCCGCCTGACAGGTCGGGCCAGTGCTCCGGGACGGAATTCAAACCTGTTCTAATTTTTTGTTCCGCTCTTTTTGGCGAAATACTCACTGGCCAGAAAGAGGGTCTGTTTTTCCTGCTCGGAAAGGCTTTCGTATCCTTCTTTACTTATTTTATCCAACAGGCGGTTGAGCTCTTCATGCATGGTGTCATCGGTATCGTAACCGCGGCGAGTAGGCGTCTGAGGCGGACGTTTTTTGGCAACCCTTCTAACTTTGAAGAAACGACGAAGCAAGTTTCCGAGGGGATTGCGGAGGTGTATTTTAGGTAATTTATAACGAATCTGTGCAAAGAGACGAGGGGGGCGCAGATAGAGATAGCCGATCAGCAGACCGCCGAGGTGGGTCAGATGACTGATATTACTGCCACCGGCTGAAAAGGTAGAAAAGAAGGTTATTATAGCCATGATCAACACAAAATATTTCGCTTTGATAGGAAAGAGAAAATAGAGGTAGATTTCCCGGTTGGGAAAGATAAGTGCAAAAGCTACCAGAACGGCGTAAATCGCCCCACTGGCGCCGACCACGGGAATCGTTGAATTCAGACTAAACAGCAGCGTGATTAATCCCGATCCGGCGCCCGCCAGAAAATAGAATTTGTAGAATTCCTTCCTGCCGAGATAAGTTTCGATCTCCGTGCCAAACATCCAGAGCACAAACATATTCCAGAAGATATGCCCGAATCCGCCGTGAATGAACATATAAGTAAAGAGTTGCCAAACAAATCCGCGGCTCCAGACGAATTTGGGAACCAGACCAAAATTTAAAAGAAAAAACTGTTCGGCTCCTAAAACAAACATTACCACAAAAACCACGATATTGGCAATGATGATGTTTTTTATTGCCCCGCTAAGCAGACGCGGCCGGATAAACTGATTCCCGTATCCCGAGTACCTTGTTTGGTTATAATACCGCATGACAAATCCTATGGTGATAATTCAGATAATATTGATAAACTTTTAAGATTAAGAGGAGAATCTATATGATAAGCAAGATAAGCCAGCAATATATAGATAATACGATCCGGACTGGCGGGCAGCGTCATCGGATTTATTGCGGTTTCCAGAGAAGATTTATGAAGATTGTTAAGAAACTGCAGATCGCTTGCGGTTAATTTATACGGGGAGGATAAATAGCTGCCACAGGATTGACAAACGAGCTGCCCTGTTCCGGAATCGTAAATCGCAGCTGACAATCTGTTTTTACATCGGGAACAGTAGTCTGTTTCGAATCTATAACCCAATATACCGGCGATGCTGATAATAAAATGAATAAATAAAACGCGACAATTATCAGAATAGCGATCCATTGTCTCCAGGGTTTGAACGGAGAAATCGAATACTTCCGCATCATGCTGGTGATCATGGACCACGCGATCAATCAATTCGAGGACGGCGAGTCCGAAAATACTGCTCTCGATGTCAGTTGTGTTTATAAACAACGCCCGTAACAGGTCGACTTTACTGAGCGTCTGAATGTCCCGGGTGGCTTTATAATAATATATCGCCTCAATATAATTCAAGGGTTCCAGGTAGCCTCTCAAATTACTTTTAAGACGTCGGGCACCTTTGGCTATTACGCTAATTTTACCCTGCTCTTTTGTAAACAATTTGACAATACAGCTGGAATCCTGAAAGGGAATGGTTCTGAGGACGAGAGCTTCTGTCTTGATGATTGCCATATCGAAAACGCAAATTACATTTGTTAAATGTGGTTACAAGTCAATAATTATCACAAAGAAGCTGTTCCCAGTCTGTCTAAGTCAAAGAATCAATATGACTTGGCAAATATGGCAATTGTTCCGGATGGCTTACCTGTATAGAAACAGGTGCCCTGTTGATCCTGTTTAAAGGGAATGCAGCGTATAGTTGCCCCGGTCTGCTCCTGAATCATTGCTTCCATTTGACCATCGCCCGCCCAGAATGCTTTTACAAAACCACCGCTTTCGATGATCTTTTTGAAATCAGCATAATTATCAACTTCGTGGGTATTCCGGTCTCTGAATTCAAGAGCGCGCTGAAACAAACTGTTCTGGATCTCTTCCAGCAAACCGGTAATAACGGAGAACAGATTCTCGGTTGGGATAAATTGTTTTTCACCGGTGTCGCGCCGCACCAGCACGACCTGATTATTCTCCAGATCTTTGGGGCCGATTTCCATCCGCAGGGGCACGCCCTTCATCTCCCACTGGTTGAATTTCCATCCGGGTGACGTCTGCTCGTTGTCATCAATAATGTAACGAACGTCTTCTTTGTTAAATTGATGGGTGATTTTGGCAACCTCTTCCATCAACTGCTTTTTTTGCTCGGCGGTCCTCCAGATAGGAACAATTACCAGATGATAAGGCGCTATTTGGGGGGGTAATATTAATCCTTTGTCATCGCCGTGTGTCATGATAACGCCGCCGACCAGACGTGTGCTGATGCCCCAGCTGGTGGCATAAACATATTCCTGTTTATTTTCTCTGGACAGAAAAGTGACGTCAAAAGCTTTGGCAAAATTTTGCCCGAGATTGTGGGAGGTGCCGGATTGAAGGGCTTTTTTGTCGCCCATCATAGCCTCAATGGTATATGTATAGACAGCGCCGGCAAATTTCTCGGCGTCGGTTTTTTTTCCGACATAAACAGGCATAGCCATGTAATCCTCGGCAATCTGCCGGTAGATTTCAATCATTTTACGGGCTTCTGCTTCAGCTTCTTCATAAGAAGAATGGGCGGTATGGCCCTCCTGCCAGAGAAATTCGGTGGTTCTGAGAAACAGGCGGGTCCGCATCTCCCAGCGGACAACATTGGCCCACTGATTGATCAATAATGGCAAGTCGCGATAGGAGTTGATCCATTTTTTATACATAGACCAGATAATCGTTTCGGAAGTAGGTCGAATGTAAAGCGGTTCGTCGAGTTTTTTTCCACCACCGTGGGTTACGACGGCACATTCCGGGGCAAACCCTTCAACGTGTTCAGCCTCTTTTTTCATAAAGCTTTCGGGAATGAGCAGAGGAAAATAGGCGTTTACGTGACCGGTTTCTTTGAACATTCGATCGGCAATATTGCGGATGTTTTCCCAAATTGCGTATCCGTAAGGACGGATAACCATGGTACCCTTTACCGGACCGTAATCGGCCAGTTCAGCTTTTTGAACGACATCAGTATACCAGCGGGAATAGTCTTTGCTTCGTTTTGTAACTTTAATAGACAATATAACACCTTATACTTCATTTTTCTTTTCTGAAAAACCAATTCTGTGAAAAGGATTTACGATACTTGTGCAAATATTAAACAAGTGGGCGGCGACTCTTTTTAGGAATCGCAGGTACAGACCAAGGGTTACGGCATCAGAGACATTAAATTCGCCCTCGCCTTTAATAAGCGATATGCTTATCAAAGCACATTTTTTGGAAATATTCCTGTAACCTTTCACCACCTGACGGGCTAATTCTATATCCGATTTCGGAAACGCCTCAAGGGTTAACCGAAAGAATTCATCAATTTGTTTTTCAATATTTTGGAGATCATTCTCATGCTTCCCGCCGTTAAGTCTTGCGGGGTGCAGGCGCGCAAGGTCGGCGATGTTTTTTGTATAATCGCCAATCCGCTCAATATCGATAACGATACTGGCAAGGGCAAGACCGGCGGGGATTTCGGCTTTATCGAACATTAACAGGTGCGTAAGTACTTGTTTACGAATATCACGCTCAGACTTATTGATTTGTTTATCGGTCTTGTAAATATCGATTCGCAGTTCCGAGTCATTGCAGCGCCGCAGACACCGAACGGACTCCTTATACATTTGATAGTCCATCTCAAGCGTCATTAAAGACTTTTCAAGCGTTTGGGAAGCCAGGTCCTTTTTTTTCCAGATTTGTATGAATCTTTTAAACATAATTCTCACCTCATTAGTAAAATTAAGAGTAATGGTATTAAAAAGAAAACCAACAAAATATAAACCAGCGGAACCCAGCGGTGACGGACAGACCATTTGGAAAAAACCACCGCCATGTAAATCGGCACCCGCTTCAAGGGCAACCAGATCATAATCCCCATGACATTAAATATTAAATGGCTAAAGGCAATTGTTACTGCGTCGGCGTTATTCGTAGCAAGGGAAGCCAAAAATGCGGTGATTGTAGTCCCCACGTTAGCCCCGAGATCGTAGGGAAAGATTTTTTTCAGGCTCAATACCCCGGCGGCTGCGAGAGGGACGACCAGGGACGTAGTAATCGAGCTGCTCTGGACCATTGCCGTAAAGAGCATTCCCAGGAATAATGCCCGCATTGTTGTTTTAAAGATATATTGATCAAAAAATATTTCAATTTTTTTAAGAACAAGCGATTTCATAACAATGACAATAAAGCGGAGTGCGACAAACAGAAGGATAAATGCAATGATTAACCCGATCCAGGGAGAATTTGGGAAAAGGTTCAAAATAGCTTTTGCGACGGGTTTTAAAATGGTACTCAGGGGATTAACCATTTTTAACCCGCCGATATTTACAAAAAATCCCGATGCGAATTCGGCGGTTTTACCGATTACATTAAAAAAATATTGCAGCGGGAAAATGACTAAAACCGATAAAACGTTAAAGAAATCGTGGACAATGCTGGCGCTTAAAGCGCGTTCAAATTCTTCGGAACGAGTGATGTGACCGATAGATACCAGCAGGTTGGTTACACTGGTTCCGATGTTGGCGCCCATGATGATCGGGATTGCCAAACGAATCGGATCGATGTCGGGATTCGTTGAGAAAACACCGCCCGCAACCAGACCAACCACCAGGGAAGTTGTAAGTGACGAGCTCTGGACCAGGCTGGTGGTGAAAACGCCAACCACCAGTCCGAGGATAGGATTGGAGACCGTCTGCATGATGGTTTTGGCGGTTCCTTGCCCCATCATTTTAAAGACCTCTCCAATTAATGTCACACTCAAAAGAAAAAGATAAATCAGACCAATCAGCGCCAATATTTTAAGAATACTCTTTGAATATTTCTGAATGCTTTGCTTTATCATGAATTAAAATCCAATTTTCATTATATAAAAATTCGAGGCAAAGTTACAAATATTTATGAAAAACGACTACTATAAAAAAAGACTCTTCCTTAAATCGAGTGGATAGGTCCGTAATCCGCGGTCTGTAGACAATGATTCTTTGAGTTCAAAAATGGTGAAACAGAAACTTGGGTCGGTTTTGCAAAAAATTGCCGGTATATTGGAGTAACAAACCATAACAGATTGATAGAAAGGAACAAAAAAAAGCGGTTTATTCTATCGGATTAAAACACCAGGTGTAGTGTCGACCGGATAAATCTTTTTTGGGAGGCGTCTGCTCCGTGCAGGCGGGTTGTACACGGTAGCAGCGGGGATGAAAACGGCATCCGCCGGGCGGATTTCCAAGCGACGGGATTTCACCCGGAAGCGGTGTGGGTTGACGGTTTTCGCGAAATGCCTGATAAATATCGAGCAGGGCTTTTGTATAGGGGTGAGCGGGAGCCGTCCGGATATCTACCGTATTGCCGTATTCGACAGTATAACCGGCATATAAAACCAGCATTTTATCCGCGAATGCGAAGGCTTCATCTAAGTCATGCGTGACGAGAATCAAGGTCAGGTTTATTGCATGTTTAAGGTGATTTAAAAGATCTAAGTACTGTTTCTGGGCAATGGAATCCAGGGAAGATGATGGTTCGTCGGCAATTAAAAGGCGGGGTTCCCCGGCGAGAGCTATTGCCAGCGCCATTCGTTGCTGCATGCCGCCCGACAACTGATGCGGATATGAATTAAAAACCCGCGTGGCATCGGAAAAACCAACCATCTCAAGCAGGGAAAAAACCCGGCATTTTTTAGTTCGGCGATCGGCTTTTGATTTTGTTGAGAGAACATCGCTAATCTGTTTGCCGCATTTGATAACGGGATTAAGGCTGGTGAAGGCATCCTGGAAAACCATTCCGATCTCTTTTCCGCGAATTGTCTTCAGTGTCTGCTCTCCGGAAGATAAAATGTTGATTCGTTTTTTGTCGGCGATATTAAACCAGATATTTCCACTGACCGAAAG
>DPVY01000031.1 GCA_003527965.1 Fidelibacterota bacterium | reverse complement strand
TTCTGTAGAAGAGTTCCGTTTGTAACGATATTACATCGGAAGCCGGCACGTTTTACCGACTCAACAATCTGAATCCAGTCCGGGTGTAGCATGGGTTCGCCGCCAAACAGGGTAATATTCGGTTTAAAAAATTTAACATCATCAATAATCGCCTGAATATCATCCAGGGCTAAACGCTGTTTCAACAAGGCATTGTCAAATTCATTAAATGCGCCGTTCTGACCCCATTGACCGCACATCAAACAGCGCAAATTACATTTATATGTTAAAAAGAGTGAGATTGTCTCAGGCCAGTAGCTCTTGCCGTTATACAGGTGGTATGACAGGGTCGATTTAAACCGGTGAATAAAGTTTTGACCGGCGTAAACAGGTTGAGACGCGGATTTGCGGAGCGCCCTGAGCAGATTTTTACGTGGAATCATTACAACTTCCTAAAAGGTTATTTCAAACTGATAAGGTGATGTATTTCTTCCAATTATAAAACATTTTGAGTTATGAGTTTTTATGCTTGCTGGTTTAAAATAAATCTTTTGCATCGGAAAACTCCTTGTATATTCGATTAAATATAATACAAATAATCAATAAGATAAATCAATATGATCGGTTTATAAAGCGAGCGCGTTTTATTCTCGTTCCGTAACCGTGATATGAAAGGTGTATAATCGGAGTATTTACCGAATGAATTCGGGTAATTTTTGAAGTGTGATAATGGAAAATCCGGCAGAGACTACATTAATCTGATAAAGTTGGTAATATTTTAACCGGAGATAATAAAGCCGATCAAAGCGCCCCAGATACTGCTGATATAGGGATTTCCGGTCAGGGGACAGGCGCCGGATCGGCAACCGATGAATTTATAATAGGCAAGACCTAATGCTCCGCCAATTATCGTTGCAATGATTCTTACTGTCATTTTATGCTCCTTCAGGAAAGTTTTGAATATTTTGGGGGTTTCCATGGGTGTCCTGTTTTAGCTATACCTGGTAAATAACGCGGCAGAATTACAATATTGTTTACAATCACATTAACTCAGATTATTCTCGTTTAGATTGGTTACATAATGTCCTATTATTATAAACCGCTAAAGCGGTTATTGGGTTGGACATGGCAGTGCAAGTTCACCCGGATAAATCCGGGTGTTGTTCTAAGAATCGAAATACCGGCGTTGAGTCAACACCCCGATTTATCGGAGTGAAAAGAAACTCTTCGCTACCCGAGGTGAACCGTTTCTCCCAAATAGGGATGCCGCTGGCAAACGGTTTATCGGAATCCTCTATAAACATTTTTTCTTACAGTCACCGGCATATGTAACTTTGCTAAGCTGAGAACTTATTAAGCCGGCTAAAAGTACGATACTGAATAATTTAGTTTAGATTTCATTGTAATCTTTCGAGATATCCATTTTTATCGAATATCCGTCAATTCGTTCATAATCGCCGACATGCGGATCGAAACGGTAATCCTTTTGCCATTCTGAATGGTTTTCAGTGATTTCCCGGATTGCGGAGGCAATAAAATCCACCTCCGACTCTGTCATTGTCGGGTGAAGTGAAACGCGCACCCAGCCGGGTTTGACGCTCAGATCGCCATGGTCGATCTTTTCAGTAATTTCTCTAGACTTCGCTATATCGATATGCAGTAATACATGGCCGTAGGTCCCCGCGCAAAGGCAGCCGCCCCGGGTTTGAATTCCATACCGGTCATTTAGCAACCGAACAAACAGATTATGATGAATATCCCGCGAAAAAAATGATATAAACGCTACCCGATCACGAATTTGAGGTTCAAGTATGTTGATCCGATCAATAGATTCCAGATGATTGAGGAATCTGTTTGCAAGTAAATGTTCGCGTTCAATTATCTTTTCGGTGCCCATTTGCTCTTTAAGCAATATGGCAAGCGACGCACGGATTGCCTGTAAAAAACCAGGTGTGCCACCGTCTTCCCGTACCTCAATATTGTCGAAAAACCGGTGCGTTTTCCAGGGATTTGTCCACGCGACAGTTCCGCCGCCCGGATGATCAGTTATGGCATTGTGGTAGAGGTTTTTATTAAATAAGATGACCCCGGACGATCCCGGCCCGCCCAGGAATTTATGAGGCGAGAAAAAGATCGCATCCAGTTGCTGACCTTCTTTGTCAGGGTGCATATTGATTTCGACATAGGGTGCGGAGCCGGAATAATCCACGAAGCAGAGCCTGTTGTATTTGTGCATGATTGCCGCCATTTCATGGATCGGCGTGACGATGCCGGTAACATTTGAACAGGCGGTAAAGGAGCCGATAATCAGATTGCGGTTTTTATTCATTTCCAGAATATTCCGCAAGTGATCAAGATTGGGTGTACCGTTGGATTCCTTGCAGAGTATGGCTACATCCACACAACATTCTTCCCAGGTGGTCTGGTTGGAATGGTGTTCCATGTGCGTAATAATGACCAGAGGGCGCTCGTTTTCACCTAGTTTGATCCGGTCTTTATACTTTTCGGGAATGCGTAATCCGAGAATGCGCTGGAATTTATTGATCACCGCCGTCATGCCGAATCCGGCAAAAAGCAGGACGTCATCTTTTGATGCATTGACATGTTTTTTGATTATGTCATGAGCCTGACAATAAGCCGAGGTCATCACCGTGCCGGTGAGTGTGCTTTCTGTGTGAGTATTGGCGACGAAGGGTCCCAACTCATTGGCGATGTAATCCTCAATAGGTTTATAAAGCCGACCACTGGCAGCCCAATCGGCATAAATGATCGGTTTCTGCCCCGAAGGGAAATAATATTTAAATTCATTGCCGATGATATTTTTCCGAAATTTCTGAAAATATTTTTCAAGTGAGTTCATAGACGCCACTTTCTGATTCATTTTCAATTATCTTACCAATTGAAAATATAAGCTAAACTTGTGAAGCTGGTTACTGAATTATTTTGTTTTTAGCAAAACCATTATATGTGATTGCGGTTCAAGAATTGTGCCAGCTATTCGCTTTGCTTGCTTTAGGAAAGCAAAATCAGTAAATTGATCGGTATGTTAATGAAAGGTGAATGAAGAAGACAGATGGTTAGGAAAAAGACAATCGAAAATAAAGCTAATTCCGCCGGAGTATGGTTTACGGGACAGGGGCAAGCAGGCGGATTTTATTCTCTTGAGAGCAAGAGCGCATTCATAAAAACGTCATTGATAAATGAGGGCGGTAAGCAATGCGGGCGGTAGGGATCATCCCGGCGCGCTTTTCGTCTACCCGGTTCCCGGGGAAACCTCTGGTCATGATTGCCGGTAAACCGTTAATTCAACATGTTTATGAAAATGCCCTGAAATGCCGCAGTCTTGATTCTGTGATTGTTGCAACCGATGATGAGAGAATCATTGAAACCGTTCAAAAGTTTGGCGGAAATGCGGTGATAACGCCTCCGGATTTGCCTTCCGGCACCGACCGCTGCGCCTTTGCGGCTCGTTCACTTGATTATGATATCGTCGCTAATATACAGGGTGACGAACCATTTCTGGAGCCGGTAATAATCGATCGGGCTGTTGAAAAATTCCGTGCGAATGCGGAGATACAGGTAGTAACAGCCGCCCGGAATGGGGTGCTTGAGGAAGAGTTAATCAATCCCAATACAGTGAAAGTGCTGATAAATAAAAATAGTGAAGCCATCTATTTTTCCCGTCAGAATATTCCCTTTGTCCGATCTGCAATAGATATGGCATCTCATCCGGCGATGGTGCATATCGGGTTGTATGTATATCGGAAATCATACCTTATGCAATTTATCGAAATGCCGCCGTCGGTTCTTGAAAAGGCGGAACAGCTTGAGCAGCTTCGGATTATGGAAAACGGGGACAGGATTCATGTTATTGTAACCGAAAAATTTTCTTTTGGAATTGACACTCCGGCAGATGTCAAACAAGCGGAAAGGATATTAAAATCCCGTGAAATCTGATATTCCGACAAAATATATTTTCGTTACCGGCGGAGTTATTTCCGGGTTGGGTAAAGGAATCAGCAGCGCCTCCATCGGTTATCTGTTGAAAGCCCGGGGATATCAGGTAACTATTCAGAAATTTGATCCCTATATTAATGTAGACCCCGGAACCATGAGCCCCTATCAGCACGGTGAAGTTTATGTTTTGGAAGATGGCAGCGAGACCGATCTTGACCTGGGACATTATGAGCGTTTTATCGATGAGGACATGAGTTGCCGGAATAATACCACAACCGGTAAAGTTTATAACACAGTCATTACCCGGGAAAGGCGGGGAGATTACCTGGGCGCCACAGTTCAGGTTATTCCCCACATTACCGATGAGATTAAGCGGCGGATCGTCGGAGTTAGCCGGGACAGGAAATATGATGTCGTAATTACCGAAGTCGGTGGAACCGTTGGGGATATTGAGAGTTTGCCTTTTTTAGAGGCAATCCGGCAGTTTCGGCTGGATGTGGGCAGTGAAAATTGCATAAATGTTCATTTGACCCTGGTGCCCTATATAGAAACCAGCGGGGAGATTAAAACCAAACCGACCCAGCACAGCGTTCAGCGCTTACGGGAAATCGGGATTCAACCCGATATATTGTTGTGCCGGACAAACCACCATTTTGATGAGTCGGTCAGAAAGAAAATCGCTTTGTTTTGTAATGTTACCCAGCAAGCGGTGATAGAGGCTTTCGATGCAGAGACGATTTATGAAATACCGCTCATGTACAATGCTCAGCTGCTTGGTGATCAGGTGCTTAACGCCTTGAAATTGCCCCACAAAAAACCCGACCTGAAATCTCTGGAAAAATTTGTAAAAAGGGTTAAAAATCCTTCAAAAGAAACCACGATTATGGTCTGCGGGAAATATACCCAACTCCATGATGCTTATAAATCCATTACCGAGTCATTTATTCACGCCGGGGTGAAAAATGATTGTCGGGTCAATATTCGCTGGATTGAAGCCGATGATATTCAGTATGAGAATTCCGTGGAATATTTTAAAGGCGTTGACGGTTTGCTTGTTCCGGGTGGATTTGGTGATCGTGGAATTGAAGGAAAAATTTTGGCAGTAAAAATCGCCCGGGAAAATAACATCCCGTTTTTTGGGATTTGCCTCGGTCTGCAATGTGCCGTGATTGAATTTGCCCGCAATGTTTGTGGTCTAAAATATGCCAACAGCACGGAATTTAAAAGTGATTCCCCGTTCCCGGTGATCGATTTGATGGAAGATCAGAAAAACATCTCCGGTAAGGGTGGGACTATGCGTTTAGGAGCATATCCGGCGGAAATTCAGCCCGGCACAAAATCCCATAAAATTTACGGAATCGAAAAAATATCCGAACGTCACCGCCATCGTTACGAAGTAAATAATAAGTTTCTACCGCGTTTATTGGAAAAAGGATTAATTGTAGGAGCCGTGAATAAAGATCTAAATCTGGTTGAAATGATCGAATTACCCAGTCACCCATGGTTCGTTGCTTGTCAGTTTCATCCGGAATTGAAATCACGCATTAACAGGGCTCATCCTCTTTTCAGAGAGTTTGTCAAAGCCGCCCTTCAGTACCGGAAGGAGAAGATAGACAATGACTGAGGTTACAATTAAAAATATAAGGGTTGGGAAAAGTCAACCGCTGCTTTTCATTTTAGGACCCTGCGTTATTGAAAGCCGCGATCATACGCTATTTATGGCAGAGCAGTTGCAGAAACTTATGGCTAAATTGCGGCAATCTTTTGTTTTTAAGGCATCCTATGATAAAGCAAACCGAACGTCGGTTGATTCTTTCAGAGGCCCGGGACTGGAGGAAGGCTTAAAAATTCTTGACGAAGTCAGGCATGAATTTAATATACCGGTACTAACCGATATTCATGAAGTGTCTCATGTTATCCCGGCTGCCGAAGTCGTCGATGTTTTGCAAATTCCGGCGTTTTTATGCCGCCAAACCGATCTGCTGATTGCAGCGGGGAAAAGCGGTAAAGTAGTTAATGTAAAAAAAGGACAATTTCTGGCGCCCGGAGACATGACGCACATCGTTCGAAAAATTGAATCCACAAGGAATAAGAATATCCTGCTTACCGATCGGGGAACCAGTTTTGGATATGGTGGTTTATTATCCGATGTGAGAGCCGTTCCCATAATGCAGCAGACCGGTTATCCGGTAGTTTTTGACGCTACTCATTCCGCCCAGATTCCCGGAGGCCGGACAACCGGCGGAAACCGGCAATTCATTCCCGGCATGGCCCGGGCAATGGTTGCTGCTGGTGTGGATGGAATTTTTATGGAAGTTCACGATAATGTCGATCAGGCTAAAAGTGATCGCGCTACCCAATATCCGCTGAATAAACTGGCTGTTTTGATAGCGGAACTGGTTCGGATTAAGGATACAGTAAAGGATTTTTATGACATCTGACAAATTAAATCGGCAGCTCCGCAAGATAAAACTGATCATTTCCGATGTTGACGGAGTTTTTACCGATGGTTCGCTTTTTATCGGCAGTGATGGCACTGAATTTAAACAATTCCACGTTCTGGATGGCGCCGGCTTTGCTCTTTTGAAAGCAGTTGACTTTCCCATGGCAATTATATCCGGAAGAAATTCCGAAGTCACTACCTACCGGATGCGGGAACTGGGGCTGGATGAGCATCTGTATCAGGGCAATCTGGCTAAAATCGAGCCCTATCTTACCATTAAAGAAAAATTCAAATTAACAGATGAAGAGATCGTCTATATTGGTGATGATTTGGTTGATATTCCGCTGTTACGTCGGGTTGGTGTCGGAATAGCGGTTGCCAATGCATTACCAGAAGTTAAACAGTATGCCGCTTATGTTACGAAAGCTTCGGGCGGACACGGGGCGATCCGGGAAGCCATTGAATTGATTTTAAAAGCTCAGGATAAATTTAATTTAGCCGTAGAGCGAGTTACCAAAGTCACTTATAAGGATTAATAATATATGCCGTCATCATATCTAGAAAAAGCGCGAGAAGTAATTCGGGGCGAATCGAAAGCGATTGCAAATCTTGAGAAAAGGATTGACGAAAATTTTGAAAAAGCCGTTGAACTTTTATATAAAGTAAAGGGCAAAGTTATTTTAACAGGCGTGGGAAAATCCGGATTAATCGGTCGTAAGATTGCCTCAACACTTTCGTCCACAGGCACCCCCAGTTTTTTCATTCATGCCTATGAGGCCGGTCATGGTGATTTAGGCGGAGTCGGCAAAAACGATGCTTTAATTGTTATTTCCAACAGTGGTGAGACCAGCGAGGTAGTTGGCTTGCTGCCATTTGCCCGGAAGATGAAAATACCGGTGATCGGATTTGTGGGTAATAGCCGGTCTTCTTTAGCCCAAAAATGTGATATTATTATCAATATCGGGGTGGAATTAGAGCCCTGTCCGCTTGGTATTGTTCCAACTGCCAGCACAGTCGTCGCATTAGCCATGGGTGACGCTCTGGCGATTGCCCTTATGGATAAGCGGAAATTTAAAGAAAACGATTTTGCGGGGCTGCATCCGGGTGGTTCATTAGGTCGTCGCTTATTAACAACTGTGCGGGATCTGATGAATACCGGTGAGAAGCTTCCTTTTGCCGGGATTAATGATTCGATGAAAAAAGTACTTTTTACGATGACGGAAAAGGGTTTCGGGGTTGTTGGTATTCTCGATAAGACGAACAATTTGACGGGGGTGATTACCGATGGAGATCTTCGCAGAGGTCTGGAAAGAGGCAATAATTTTCTGGAGAAGGCGGCGAAAGATATCATGTCGATCAACCCTAAGTGGATAAATCCAAATACTCTTGCAATCGACGCCTTGTATCAGATGGAAGAATATGCAGTTACCAGCCTGTTTGTTTATGAATCTGAAAAAGTCGGCAAACCGGTAGGAATCATTCATATCCATGATATATTGCGTTACGGTATAATGTCATGAAAAAAATTCTCATTTATTTGTCCATAGCAATTATCACTATTTCGTGTTCACCTGTCGAAGAAGATAGCGCTATTGTTGAAGAAAACCGGTATCCGGACCAGGAAAGCTGGAATACTGAGATAGTTTTGACCAAGGACGGGCAAAAACGGGCTATCGTGCTCGCCAAACATTTAACTAAATATAATGATGAGTCGGTCGTTATTCTGGATGAAAAAGTCGATGTGGATTTCTTCGATGAAGAGCAGTCGCACCTGTCGCATTTGAAATCACACAAAGCCCGGGTCGACGAGCGTACAAATGACCTGCTTGCCCAGGGAAATGTCGTCGTGGTTTCAGATAGCGGGGTCACACTGTCTACCGAGGAGCTGCGCTGGGATCACAAGCGGGAACGGATTATATCCGATGTTTTTATCACCCTGGTAAGTGAAAATGACACATTGACGGGTATTGGATTTGAATCGGATTCTGATCTGCGGAATTGGATAATCGATAAACCGTCCGGTGTAACCGATCGAAAATTAAAATAAATAACAGGTGCATGTGCAGGAAACAGGACAACAGGGAAAAATACTAAGAGGAGAAGCCCTCTGCAAAATTTATGGCAAGCGGACAGTTGTAGATCATATTTCCATAGAGGTGCGAAAAGGGGAAGCGGTTGGGCTGCTGGGTCCCAATGGCGCCGGAAAAACAACAACTTTTCATATGTTTACCGGGATGATCAAGCCCAGCGCCGGCAGAGTATTTATTAATGAACAGGAAATTACCCATCTGCCGATGTACAAACGCGCCCGCCTGGGGGTCGGATATTTATCTCAGGAACCATCGGTATTCCGAAAATTGTCTGTGGAAGATAATTTACTCTTGGTTTTGCAGACTCTCGGTATCAGCCGAAAAGAACAGATTGAGCGACTTGAATCTTTACTGGACGAGCTGAACATCCGGAAATTCCGCAAGAGTAAAGCCTATACATTGTCCGGTGGTGAACGCCGCCGAACGGAAATTACGCGCGCCCTGGTGACTAATCCTGATTTTATCCTTCTCGATGAGCCGTTTGTGGGAGTTGATCCTATTGCTGTTGAAGACATTCAGAAGATTGTTGTTGATCTTAAAAACCGTAACATCGGGGTCTTAATTACCGACCACAATGTTCATGAAACCCTGTCTATCACGGATCGATCATATTTAATGTTTGAAGGCCGGATATTAAAGGCGGGTACATCGGAATATTTAGCTAACGATGAAGACGCAAAACGCTTATATTTAGGAGACAGTTTTCGACTGGACAGATAGATGCAATTATCACAATCACAAATTCAAAAACTTTCCCAGGAACTGCGTTTAACTCCGCAGCAGATCCTCCAATCTACTATTTTGCAATTGACCACCCTGGCTCTGGAAGCGAAAGTGATTCAGGAGTTGGAACAGAATCCGGTTCTTGAGGAACTTGAGCCCGAAGATCAACCGGTTGAGGATGAAAAAACCTCGGACAAGGAAGATGAAAAGGAAATTAATTGGGATGAGATACTTCCCAGAAATGACGATTACGTTCCTAAGGAGGAGTTTGACCGGAGTAAAACGGAAT